>JAAFHL010000064.1 GCA_013298365.1 Bacteroidota bacterium
AACAATTTCTGAATAATGAAAATAAATTTATTGGGTTAAATAATAAATTTTCTTCTAAAGACTACTTGATTTTAAGCCAAAGTATAGTATTACTGTTTCTCCTTTCTCAAAAATACATCAACCCTCTTGATTCTTCTCCCAAAAGAACCTATGATAAAACAGATGATAAAGGACTGCAAGAAATAAAAAACCTAAATGATGTCATTTACTTTCTGGCAGATAGCTCAATAGAAAAAGAAAAAAAAGAGATATTAGTAGCCAAACTAAACGAAATGGTTCGTTTTCTTGGCATTGCCAAAGAATTGAAATTGATGCAAGCCGAAAATATTCCTGCCATGCAATTATGGGTAAAAATTGGCGATAATGACTTTTGGAACAATATAAAAGATGTGGGTTATGGGCTTTCTATGCAATTACCTATGCTATTGCAATCGCTTATTTCGGAAGTAGAAGGGGGCGAATGGCTTTTGTTTGAGCAGCCCGAAATTCATATTTATCCTCGTTTGCAAGCAAAATTCATAGAAGCAATCACTACTTTGGGAGCTAACAATAATTATATCATTGAAACACACAGCGATATAATGGTGAAAAAGTTGCAAGCCATGGTAAAAGAAGGAAAATTAAAGGCAGAAGATGTAGCCATTCATTATTTTGATAGAAAAAGTGAGCAAACAACTGTAACTCGTCATAGTGTGTTAGCAAATGGTACATTAGATATACCTCTGCCCGAAGATTTTTATGACAATTCTACCGACCTTATTCTTGAACTTTTGAAATAAAAGGCTATGCAAATCCATATTTTATTACATAAAAGCATTTTTGAAATGTATTTTACCCCTTTTTCTTTTTTTAAAGAGGAAAAAGATGTGCTGATTTTCAATATATTGCATAATCAACAAAATGCTTTGATACTGTCAAGAGAAGTATTTGCATATTTTAGGGAAAAATATAAAGATGATAAAAAATTTGTAAAATTTGTTGATGCTTCTTTTACAAAATGGCTAAGTCGAGGCGGGAAAATTTATAAGTCAGCGCAAGTAATTACAGATTGGGACGATTATTTTATCGAAATTGCGCAAAAATATGAAGCAACTTGTTTTTTTAGCTTTTTGTTATCAGAAAATAAACAAATAGAAAATGCTGTAAATGAAGTAACTATCCTTTCAAAAGGAATAAAACCTCATAAAGATTGGGCTAAAATGCAATTAGCAGCATACAGCACGTTTAACCTAAGATATTGGGATTTTGCTACAAATGCTCAAATTTCGGCTTTTTTTTATGGCTTATTTTCCCTGCATAAACATAATGAAATTATGTTAGTGGGCAGATATGCCGAAAATTTGAATCAACATCATATTTTTCATTTTTATGAAAATATCCGCCCATTGTCGTTTTCTTATTACACACTTAATGCTCCAGAAAAAATAGCTGAGGGCAAACTTCCTCCAGAACAAAAAAAAGGAAAACCTGAAATTAACGGCAAATGGTGGAACGATTTATGTCCTATATTTGGTGCTAATATGAAATTATTTTCTACAAGTGACAGAAATCTGATTCATGAAAGAAAAATTATCTTTGGGAATTTTATCATAGAACTTGATGATGACATAGAAAACATAAAAGTTGAAAGGCAAACGTGGAAAATAGATATTACCTTTTCGCCAAAATTGGTACAAAGTATTCAACAAAAATGGGCAAACTTTATTGAAGTTGATTTTTTAGATTAAAACTATGCATATACAAACATTATCTTTACAAAATTTTAGGGGCTTTGAGGAGAAAACAATTGATTTTCACCCTCAATTTAATGTGTTGATAGGGGAGAATGGAAGTGGGAAAACGACCATTTTAGATGCGATTAATTTGGCTTTACAAAAGTTTATACATTTACTTGATGATGGAGAAAAGCAAAGGGACTTTATTCAAAAAAATGATGTTAAAATAGGACAGAGAGCATCTGGAATAGTTGCCAAGATTGCCTTTGGTTCTAACGAAGAAGTGATTGAAATTTTTACGGATAAGACAAAGATTAATAAAGCCAATTCGCAAAGTTTAGAACAATTTCTTATACCCATTAGACATGAAACGCCTCCCAATATTCCTATTCTATCTTATTATACATGGAACAGGTTGTCGAATATAGTAAATGACCGAAATGATAAAACGATAAATATTAAAGGAGAATATGATGCTTACTATAAAGCCTTTTCTACTAGTAATTATATGTATCAGGATTTTTTAAACTGGTTTGAAATGGGAGAAAACTATGAAAATGACACACGTTTAAAAGTAAACATAAATTTTAGACATCCTGATTTAGAAGCAGTTAGAGGAGCAATCAGCTTATTTCTTTCAAAACTATCTGGGGTAGAAATGGGAAATTTAACAATAAAAAGGACATTTGATGCCAAAGAATTTGGGGAGGTAAGAAATGATACGGCTGACTTAATACTAAAAAAAAATGGACAAGAACTAAGTTTCTCGCAACTTTCTTCTGGGGAAAAAAATATCTTAATGTTGATAGCTGATATAGCACGCAAGCTTACAGTTGCTAATAGAATACCTATACGCACGGCTCTGCATGGCTATGGTATTATCCTGATAGACGAAATAGATATACACTTACACCCTTCTTGGCAGCGAAAAATTTTACCTGCATTGCATCATACTTTTCCCAATATTCAATTCATTGTTACTACACATTCGCCTTTGATTATTCAAGAAATGAAAAAAGAGGAGATTGTTTTCTTGGATAAAACGCCTGATTATGAGCCAAATCTTTTGACTCCTGATAGCATTTTGATGCGCATACAAGGCTTGCCAGATATTGAAACGCCTGAAAGAAAGGAGAAATTGCAGGAATTGGCTAAAATTGACATTGCCATTACAGAACTAAAAAAGCAAGGGAAAGATAATCCCGCCAAGATTCAACAATTATGGAACCGTTTTCAGAAAATTGCGAAGCAACTGGATTGGAAATTTTAACCCAGAAAACAGATGAGAAAAATAGATAAATCACACATTCTTTCTACTGCATATAAGAAATGGATTGATTCGATAACGCAACAAGGAATAGAACACCCAAAGTATTACAGCAATCACCGTTTTTATAATGACATTGTTATGAATCTTTTTTATTGCCAAAAAGGATTATGTGCATATACAGAGCAATTATTGTGTAAGCAGGATTTTTATCATATTCAACATTGGAATGAGACAGGAAATTATACAAAAAAGTATAAAAAGAAAGGACAACTTGACCATTTTAGCCCTGAACTAAAAGAAAAAAAGGGATGGTTATGGGAAAATTTCTTTATGGTAGAGAGTGACATAAATATTCAAAAAAGGGATAAAGCTGTATATGATTTATTAAAACCTGATAGAGAAGGTTATTCGCCTGAAAAATATTTACCTTATAGTGCTACAACAGGTAGATATGTTGCTAAGGCTAGTCTTTCTGCTGCCGAACAAAAGCAAGTAGAAGATATGATAGAAATAATAGGCATTAATCATCCTACAGTTGTAGAAAGACGTAAAGAGATTATTTTTTGGGTGTTAAAAAAAGGAATTATCACACAAGAGTTTCCAACAGCTATTGAAATGGCTACGCTTAATCCTATTCTTTAGTTCTATTATAAATACAAAACATGAAATTCACATTACAACATACAGATAACGCCTCAAAAGCAAGGGCAGGTTTATTAGAAACAGCGCATGGCACTATCGAAACGCCGATTTTTATGCCTGTGGGAACGGTCGGAACGGTGAAAGCGGTTTCGCAGCAGGAGTTACATGCTTCGGTGAAGGCGCAAATTATTTTGGGGAATACCTATCATCTGTATTTGCGACCGAAAACAGAGGTATTGGAGGCGGCGGGTGGGCTGCATAAATTTATGCATTGGGACAAACCTATTTTAACAGATAGTGGTGGTTATCAAGTATATAGCCTTTCCAATAATCGCAAACTTACCGAAGAAGGCGCAATGTTTCAGTCGCATCTTGATGGCTCAAAACACTTGTTTACCCCTGAAAATGTGATAGATACACAGCGCAAAATTGGTTCAGACATTATGATGGTCTTGGACGAGTGTACGCCTTATCCTTGTGATTATAACTACGCCAAAAAATCTATGGAACTTACGCATAGATGGGCAGCTCGCTGCAAAAAACATTGGCAAGAAACCGAGCCTTTGTATGGTTATCATCAAACCTTGTTTCCGATTGTGCAGGGCAGCACCTACAAAGATTTGCGCCTCAAATCGGCGGAAGCGATTGCAGCTTTGGACATGGAAGGCAATGCGATTGGCGGTTTGTCGGTAGGTGAACCTGCGGAAGATATGTATGCCATGACCGAAGTTGTGTGTAGCGTTTTGCCTGTGGAAAAGCCTCGTTACCTCATGGGGGTAGGCACACCTGAAAACTTGTTGGAATGTATTGCCCTAGGCATAGATATGTTTGATTGTGTGATGCCTACCCGAAATGCAAGACATGGTTTGTTATTTACCAAAAATGGGATTAGAAATATCAAAAATGCTAAATATGCAATGGATTTTTCGCCTTTGGACGAAGACAGCGACTATATTGGCGACACTTTTTATACAAAAGCCTATTTACGTCATTTGTTTAAAGCAGAAGAATTATTGGCTTTGCAAATTGCAAGTGTACATAATTTGCATTTTTATCTGTGGCTGGTAGGCGAAGCAAGGAAGCATATTTTGGCGGGCGATTTCGCAAGCTGGAAGGTAGAAATGGTGAAAAAGGTGAGACAACGATTATAAGTTATTTAAGTAATGTAAGTTGCGAATGGCGTTCAGTAGTGGCGATTCTCCAGAATCGCCACTAACAAAAAAGGGGATATGTGTGTTATGTAAACTAATAAAAGGCTTTTCCGTCAGATAAAATAAGTTTTATGGCTTAGTAACTGCGATTCTGGAGAATCGCAGTACGGTAAAAATAATACGCAACTTATATTAAGTAGTTGCTACGAAAACAATAAAAAACTTTCGAATACATTTATTATCAATTATTTAATATGCAAAATCTCCACTCTCAACTATCCACTCTCAACTTATATGTTAAGCCTTTATACAGATGAGTATTATATGAAACAAGCCCTCAAACTTGCTGAACAAGCATTTTTGGAGGGAGAAGTGCCAATAGGCGCAATTATTGTTTCAAACAATCAGATTATCGGAAAAGGCTACAATCAAGTAGAACGCTTGTCCGATGCGACTGCTCATGCGGAAATGATAGCGATTTCGGCAGCTTCTGCGTATTTGGGTACAAAGTTTCTGGAAGATTGTAGCCTCTATGTTACAGTAGAGCCTTGTCCGATGTGTGCGGGCGGATTGTATTGGACACGCATCGGAAAAGTTTTTTTTGGCACTTCCGAACCTAAATTTGGTTTCAATAGCCGAGAAATGCCTATATTGCACCCGAAAACAGCACTTTCTGGCGGACTTTTGGAAAACGAATGTAGAGAATTGATGCAAAAGTTTTTTTTGTCAAGAAGAAAGTAAGCCATAAAACATGTGTTAAATGATTAATTTTCAACTAAAAAATATATGCTCAAAGCCATTATCGTTGAAGACGAAAAAAACAGTCAATTGTTGCTCAAAGCAATGGTTGAACAATTTACAGAAGGCGTAGAAATTGTGGCGATTGCAGGGAGCGTAGCCGAGGCACTCAAAGCAATCGAAACACATTCGCCCGACTTAGTATTTGAAGACATTGAATTGCCTGATGGCGATGGTTTTCAAGTGTTAGAAAAAGCGGTTAATCCCACCTTTGATGTTATTTTTACTACGGCTTACAATGAATATGCCATCAAAGCCTTCAAATATGCAGCTACTGACTATTTGTTGAAGCCCATAGACATGGAAGAGTTGCAACATGCAGTAGCTCGTGTAGTCGAAAAAAGACAGCAAATTTCTGCTTTACCCATTTCGGAGAAAAAAGAACAAAGTCAAAAAGAGAGTTTTGATGTACTTTTGCAGCAAATTCGACACCCGCAGCAAGCCCTTAAACGCATTGTTTTGCCTACAGCAACAGGCTTTACCGTTGTGGACCCTATAGACATTATTCGTTGCGAATCGGATAGAAATTATACCTATATTTTCTTGAATGACAAACGTAGAATCTTGGTTTCCAAGACAATAAAAGAATATGAAGAAATGTTAGAACCTTTTAATTTTTTCCGTATTCATCAGTCTCATCTTATCAATTTGCATTGTCTTAAAAACTATATACGGGGACGTGGCGGTAGTGTAGAATTGACAGATGGCACAATGATAGATGTTTCTGCTCGCCGAAAAGCCGATTTTATGCGCAGATTGTCTTTGGAAGAAGATGATGAATAATGTTAAAAAGGCTAAGAAATCATTTATTTTTCTACAAACATTAAAAATATAGAAACCGTTTTATGGAGAATTTTTCTCTATAAAACGGTTTATTATAAGCTAAATAGCCAGAATTTTTCGCCCAAAATGCCGTTAATGTTATGTTTTTGTTAATTGATGTTGTTTTTTTAACAAAGAATGAAATATCTTCCTGTTAGTTTTTTCCAAATAAAAAATAATTTATATATTTACACACTTAAAATAAACGGTTCTTTGACATTTTTTGTGGAAGGCATCTAAAATACCTCATTTTGGTAGTAGGGACAGAGCAATGCCCTGTCCCTACCAAAACGCAAAACCACAAAAAATGTCATAGAACCAAATAAACCAATAAAAAAATGTTAAAAAAAAATAGTTGGCACTAATTTCGCAGGATTTTTTTTTAATAATCAGCACCAGTATTTTTTGATTCAAACTTACTTATTTTCGTATGAAAAGGCACTATCTGAGAGATGAGTTATATCAACTCATCAAAGATGATGAACAGATTTTTGATTTTATCCAAGAAGCATCATTAGATGGGCTTTGGTATTGGGATTTGGAACAACCTGAAAATGAGTGGATGAATCCAAAATTTTGGACAACACTGGGCTACAATCCTAATGAGATGCCACATAAAGCTGCCGCATGGCAAAATATTATAGATGTATCTGACCTGGAACTTGCCACCGAAAAGTTAGGTAAACACTTTGAAAATGCTGATTATCCCTACGACCAAATTATAAAATATACCCATAAAAAAGGTTTTCCGGTTTGGATTAGGTGCAAAGGCATGGCAATTCGAGATAAAAGTGGAAAGCCTATACGTATGTTAGGGGCGCATACCGATATTACAGCGCAAATAGAGGCAAATATTTCTTTGCAGCAAACAAATGAGCGTTTAACCGCTATTCTTACCCATATAAGCGATTTTTCTTTGCTAATAAATGGGGACTATGAGATATTAGCGCACTATCAGGCTACCACAAATCAAACATATTTTGTGGGCAAAAAAATACAGGAAATAAAATCGATAGAAAACGTTTTGGAATATATCAAAACGGCTGTTGCGAGTGCAATTATTACAAAAGAAAAAGTAAACATAGAATATCATATAGAAACGGCGCATAAAGTAACATATTTCTCCTTAATAACATCTATATTGAATTGGGAGGACAAAAAGCCTAAAGAAATTATTTGTTTTTTTCAAGACATTACCGAACGAAAAGAAACCGAAATTGCATTACAAAAAAGTGAAGAAAGGTTTCGTTTGGCAATTCAAGCCACAAAAGATGGACTTTGGGAGTGGGACATTGAAACAGGAAAAGAATTTTTTTCCCCACGATGGTGCGAAATTGTAGGCTATGAAGAAAAAGACCCCGAAATGAGTAATAATTTTGATTTTTGGGCAAGTAAAATCCACCCCGAAGACTACTCATACGTGATGCAAAGCATTGAAGATCACTTGGAAAAAGGCGTACCTTATAATGTAGAATATCGCTTTCAACATAAATCGGGCAGCTATATTTGGCAGAGTTCTCGTGGGCAGTCGGTCTGGGATGCTACTGGCAAAGCAAAAAAAATGGTGGGTTTTGTAGCAGATATAAGTTATCGCAAAAATGCCGAAAATCAGCTCAAACAGGTAAGTCAGTTGTATCAAACGCTTTTGGATAATGTGCCAGGCTACGTTTTTTGTAGGAATGAAAAAGGGGAGTTTTTGTTTGTAAATCAAGAATTTGCAGCACTTTTCAATAAAAAACCTGAAGATGTAGTCGGATTAACAGATGCATCTTATGGGGCAACAAAAGAGGAGATAGCCTCTTATTTAGCGGCAGATAAGCAGGTATTGGAATCTGGCAAACCTTTGTTTATTGAGGAGGAAACCGTATTACGCAAAGATGGGACAAGAGGGCTTTTTCAAGTTACAAAAGTGCCCCTTAATATCAGTGAGCATGAAGGGAAATCGGTTTTGGTGGTGGCAACAGACATCACAGAACTCAAAGCAGTAGAGAAAAGATTATTAGAAAGTGAGCAAAAGTTGTTGCAAAAGAGTAAAGTTCTTGCCGCAATCGCAAAGACTACCGCAAAATTATTGGTAAGCCCAAATATAGACCAAGCATTGAGCGAATCGTTTCACATGATTGGCGAGGCTACACAAGTAGATAGGGTATGTTATTTTGAGCATAATCAAGAGATAAATCGGGTGCATTACAAGATAGAATGGACGGCGAAGGGTGCGTCAAAACAGTTTGCGAATCCTCAACTGAGTAATATGAAATTTGAGGATTTGAAGGAGTATATGCCACTTCTCTTAGAAAATAAACCCTATCAAAATCTTACTCGCAAGGTAAAAAACGCCAAAATCAAACAAAGATTACAGGAACAAGGTATTTTATCCCTTCTCTTATTGCCTATTTTTGTCAAAGGGCAATTTTATGGTTTTATCAGTTTTGACGATTGTAATCAGGAAAGATATTGGTCTGAGGACGATTTGAATGTGTTTCAATCTTTGGCTACGAATATTGCAAACTCTATAGAAAGAGTTGAAAATGAAATCATTATACAAGAAAGTGAAGCCAATTTTAGGCAAATAAATGAGACGATACAAGATGTCTTTTGGTTGTATGACATTGTGCAGCAAAAATATATTTATATGAGTCCTTCTTGCGAGAAGGTATTGGAAATTGAGCAGGCATCTTTTTATGAAAATAGGTACAAGGAATATACTCATGTTTTTGAAGAGGACAAGTGCAAATTTGCTGAGGCTGAAAGTACGCTCAAAGCTACAGATTCTTACGACATAGAATATAGAATCATTATGAGAGATGGGCGGATAAAATGGATAAATGAAAAGTCTTTTGCGATTAGAAATGAGAAGGGCGAATTGATTCGTAATTCAGGTATTTGTAGCGATGTTACAGAAAAAAAACAAACGCAGGCAGAGTTAAAGCAGCTTTCGCTTGTGGCAGAAAAATCAACAAATGGCATACTTATTTCTGACAAAGAAGGGCGTGTATTATGGGCAAATCAGGGCTTTTTAGATATGTTTGAAGTGCCGCTTGATGTCTTATTGCATCAACGACCTCGAGATATTTTCAACCAGGACTCCACTGAATTGCTCAAAGAAATAGAAAACGTTAATGGTACAAATTTCAGCAAATCATTTAGTGTTACCACCTATAAACAAAATAAAAAATGGGTAGAACTTAATAATACAGTCGTGTTAGATGAAAATGGAAATCTTTTGCAACAATTAGAGATATTGACAGATATTACGGAAAGAAAAGAGGCCGAAGCAAAATTAGCAGAGGAACGCCATTTGTTACGAGAAATCATAGACAATGTACCTATCAATATCTATGTAAAAGACATTGCAGGCAAAAAAGTACTTGCCAATAGAAGCGAATATGAGTTTGTAGGGGCAAAAAGCGAGCCAGAAGTATTGGGCAAAAACGATTTTGATTTATATGACAAAGCGGTTGCCGAAAATACTTTGAGAGAAGATTTGAAGGTGATGCAAGAAAATCAACCTTTATTGGGTTTTGAATCTGTGTGTTATCAAGAAAATGGACAAAAATATTGGATTTTAGCCTCCAAAATCCCTTTGCGCAATAAGGATAAAAAGGTCATTGGCTTGGTAGGAATTAGCCTAGATATTACCGAAAGGAGAAAAGTTGAGGCGGCAAGACAAGTAGATTTAGAAATAGAACGAGTAGTTAACACCTTTTCACAGAGTATTTTTCAGCAAAATAACATTGATGATTTGCTTTGGGAAGTGATTAGAAATAGCGCAGAATGTTTAGCACTTGATGACGTTATTATTTATTTGACAGATGAATCGGGGACAAAGTTGGTGCAAAAGGCGGCACATGGAAAAAAAAATACCATCGGAAATGAAATTGTCAATCCGCTTGTCATTCCTTTTGGACAAGGAATTGTAGGAACAGTAGCACAAACAGGACAAGCGGAAATCATTACTGACACGAGTTTAGATGAGCGATATTTGCTTGATGATGAATATAGGTTATCAGAAATCACGATTCCCATCATATTGAATGGAAAGGTGATAGGCGTGATTGATTCTGAACATGCCGAAAGAGATTTCTATAACGAAAACCATTTACGCATTCTTACCACAATCGCTAATTTGATTGCAAACCGAATAGACCGAATTTTGGTAGAGGAGAAAATCAAGGAAAGTGAGGCAAGATTTCGCTTTATTGCCGAAAATACTTCCGATGGCATTTTTGTTACAGAAGACAAAATTGTTACTTATACTTCGCCTTCTTGTGAAAAAATACTGGGCTATACCTTTGAGGAGTTTAGGGAGCAAAGCAATAGTGATTTGTTGAAATTTGTTCATCCTGATGATATAGCGGACTTTAGAAGGGAATTAGATGCTGTGATAAAAGCACGAAAAAATGCGTTTAACTATGAATATAGAACCCTAAATCGGGCAGGAAACTATATTTGGCGAGAAGATAACATCAATATTGTCTATAATGAGTTGGGAAATCCTACCAAATTTGTGATTGTGATTCGAGATGCGAGCGAAAAAGTAGAGAAAAAACAGCAACTTCAACACTTATTAGACGTTACAAGCAAGCAAAATGAGCGTTTGCTGAATTTTGCCCAAATTGTTTCGCATAATATTCGCTCACATTCGAGCAATTTGTCTATGATTGTGAGTTCTGTTGCGCAAATGTATCCCGATTTAATGGAAAGTGGGGATATTAATTATTTGCAAATGCTGAAACAAAGCACTGAAAAACTGGCGGAAACCATTGAGAATTTGAATGAAATTATCACCATTCAAAACAACCTCAATACGCCTAAAACCGATTTGTACATCAAACATGAAATAGATAAAACCCTAAATGCGCTAGATTCGATTATGTTGGTAAATGAAGCAGTGATTATCAACGAAGTGCCAGAGGATTGCAAAATTCAAGGCATTACGTCCTATATAGAAAGTATTTTGCTCAATTTATTGACAAATGCGCTCAAATATCGCTCAAAAGACAGAAATCCTGTTGTCCATATTTCTGCGCAAAAAGAAAAAAACGTTTGGGTTATTTGCGTGAAAGACAATGGTTTAGGCATAGATATGAAAAGGCACGGGCATAAAATTTTTGGCATGTACAAAACCTTTCACAAAAATGCAGATGCTCGGGGCATCGGCTTGTTTATTACCAAAAATCAAGTAGAGGCAATGGGCGGAAAAATTGAGGTAACGAGTGAGGTCGGAGTAGGTACAACTTTTCAGGTACATCTTTATGAGGAATGTTAGGGCAAATATTGGGGAGCCTGCCATCAAACACAAAACCGTTGATTAGCTGCCTACATTGCGCTAATCAAGGGTTTTGAGCATAAAATTCGATTAAGGTTTTTTTGCGCCCCCCATATTAGGCGGCCTGCCGCCCATGCGAGGCGGTCCAGCACCTGACTGTCTGTTGCGTATTTCCTCTAACAAATGACGTTTAAAATCCCTTTCCGATTTGTAGAGCAAAACTACTTTGCGAATGGGCAAAACTTTTTTGTATTGCAGATAATATTTGTCCATAATATCTACTTCTTTGCGCCTTTGCCCCAAAAACTCATCAGCCACTTTTTCTACTTCCTTATCAGTCATGGTTTCCATGCCTTCTTTTAAGGCTTTTCGCATCAATAACGACTCTTTTCGAGTATTTTCTAACTCCAAAGTGTATTGATTATAAATGGGCCAAAATTTCTGGGCTTCGTCAGCCGTAAGGCTCAAACGCTTGGTTAAGAATGCAATACGCAAGGCTTCCACCCTTTCTTTATTTTCGCCCATCTCTTCTTGGGCAAAAAGTGAAAAAGTTATTCCGATTAATAGCCCTAATGTTACTAATAATTGTTTCATTTATCTATAAATTATATGTGATAAGTTATGGTAATTTTTTTATTTCTCGCAGATTTTCAGAGATTTAACCGCAGATTTTCGCAGATTTTTCTACATCTGCGTAACCGTTTGACTATCCTCACTGTAAAATCTGCGTAATTAATTTGCGAAAATCTGCGTGAACCTAAAAGCATCATTCAAAATAGCTTAAAGTTCGCCTTCTTTTTCCAAATATTTGAGCAATTCCTCCTCTGAAATATCATCTACTTCGGGCAAATCTTTGACCATTTCATTTGTGTAATTTACAGGCAATACGTCTGCCAATAAATCCTCGTCAATATGCTCATCTTCAATGGCTTGTTGCAATTCTTCGGTAGAGATTTGGGAGAAATTTGGTGCAAAATCTTGATTATTTTCCAATGCACCTTTGGGCATGAGCCACATTCCACCCAATACAAGTATTACACTTGCCGCTACTGCCATGCTGTAATTCAAGGCACGCTTTGACCAATTTGGCACAAAGGTACGGATTTTTGTACTTTCAGCAGCTTCCATTTTGGCAGTAATCTGTCTATGCAATTCCTCAAAATAGTTTGAAGGAGCTTCATATACAGGCTTTTCTATCGAAAATAATAACGGAGCAATGGCTTTTTCTTCCACATTTTCCACCATGTTTGCCGCAAATCTTTCAAAATAACCTTCAGGCACTTGCCATATTGTATCTTTGGGGATAGCAGCTAAAATAGGCGTTTCCACTTCCATTTCTTCTGCCTCAATACGCCCTTTCAAGCGACTAAAAAAGCTGTCAAAATAGTGTTCCTCAACTGGTTCAACAGTATCTATTTTTTCGGTCAAATCAGCTATTCCTATTTTTGTCATAATGCGATTGGGCAATTCCAAAAAATAATTTTCGGGTATTTCCCATGCTTCTGTGCCTCGCAAAGCCGCTAATTGTGGGTATGTGTATAAATCTTCCATAATATTTGTTTAGTAATGTAAATAAAGTAGAAATTCTGTGATTTTAATATCCTGATAAACAATGCTTTATTTGATTATTAATTTTTCATTATTAATTTCTTATGTTAAACACCATTCACCATTTGTCAAAAAAAGTTCTATTTTTTTAGCTGCGTGATGATAATTTGCTTTTAGTCCACCTTCCGAAGTTTCTAAAATAGCAGAAATTTCTTTAAAACTCATTTCGTCAAAATAGCGCATATTAAAGACAAGTCTTTGTTTTTCAGGCAATTTCATAATTGCTTGTGTCAGTTTTTCTTGAATGGTATCCCCATCAACCACACTTTGCCCACTTGAACTATGCTCAATCGCATTTTCTAAGACTTCCATATCTTGATGCACTCTTTTCTTTTGTTGATTGAGAAAAGTGATAGATTCATTTGTCGCAATGCGATACAACCATGTTTTGAGCGAAGCATCACCTCGAAATTTGTCAATATTTCGCCAAACTGCTACAAAAGTATTTTGCAAAATGTCATCTGTATCTTCGTGCGACTGCACCATTCGGCGTATATGATAGTACAAAACACGCTGATATATCTTTACCAGTTGCTCAAAAGCCTGATTTTTAGTCGCTTGTGTTTGTAGTTGTATAAGAAGTGTCTCGTCTGCCATATTTGCTAAATTTCATATATTGATAGATAATTTTGCCAAAGGTTTAATTTTATTAAAAAAAAATGAAATATTGACAAAAAAACTTACTTTTGCAGTCCACAATTACACAATCCGAAACTATTCAATGAAAGGACTATTATTAGCCGAAAGTGGCTCATCAAAAACAGAATGGAGGTTATGCGTAGCGGGCGAAATCGTTCAGTCTTTGCGTTCTCCTGGGTTCAATCCAAATATACAATCCCACGATGCTATGCGAACAGTTTTTCGGGAGGTAATTCAAACGATAGGCTATGAAAAAATAGATAGAATCTGTTTTTATGGCGCAGGCTTAGGAGAGCTATCTCAAAGGCGTGTAATGTCCAATATTTTGAAAGAGTTGATTCATGATGCCGAAATACAGATAGAACATGATATGTTAGCGGCAGTAAGAAGTACGCTAAAACCAGAAGGTATTGTGTGTATTTTGGGTACAGGCTCAAATTCTGCGCTTTATAAAGACGATGCAATTGTGGAAAATTTAGGCGGACATGGCTATTTATTTGGCGATGAAGGCTCTGGACAAGATATTGGTAAGCGCATGATTAAGGCAATGTTGCAAGGCGATTTGCCTGAAGAGGTGAGGTTATATTTTGAGCAAAAAGAAGATGCTGAAATTGATGAAATCAAAATTGCGGTAATGAAAGCGGAGAAACCTAATGTAAAATTGGCGACTTTTGCTCGACTTACTGCTGATTTACTACATATAAAAAAGGTAGAAAAAATTATATTTGAGAGTTTTGTCGCATTTTTAGACACAACAGTTTGTCGTTACCAAGACTATCAAAATATTCCAGCCGATTTTGTAGGCTCTATTGCCTATTATTTTCGCCCGATTTTGGAAAAAGCCTGCAAAAAACGCAAAGTTCAATTAGGTGGTATTCAAAAAGATCCCGTTGAGAATTTGATTCAATATCATTTAAAAGGTTGAGTGTGTATTATTAGGTGCTTTGGCTCTATCCGAAGAATATTTATTTTTGGCTAAAACTAAAGCATCAATTAAGGAACGAGTAAAAAATAACTTATTAAGGTTGTCCATTCTGTAAGAATCCAGAAAACTGATACTGAATCACTTAGCTTTTCTGGTTTC
>JAAFHL010000065.1 GCA_013298365.1 Bacteroidota bacterium
TATGTTGTTGCGCAGCCTAAGGCTACAAAAGAGGAGGTCTTTTTAGCAAAATCATATCAGGCTTCTGTTTTACTTTCGCTACATCAATTTGCGGAGGCAAAAAAAGTTGCAGAACAAGCTGGCGAGTTAAATGTATATGATGCAGGTGTTTATGGCGCATTAGTTGATGCAAATGTAGAGTTAGGCAATTATGATGAGGCGGTAAAAATGTGTGATAAGATGTTGAGTGTTCGCCCCGATTTGCGTTCTTATTCTCGTGCATCTTATATCCGCCAAATTTTTGGAGACAATGCTGGGGCAATTGATGCCATGAAAAAAGCGATACTTGCAAGTGCTTCGGGCATGGAATCTACTGAATGGGCGAGGGTTACATTGGGTGATTTGTACTTGAACATTGGCAAAATGGATACGGCAAAATGGTTGTATGAAGCGGCTTTGCATTATCGCCCCGAATATGCACACGCCGAAATGGGCTTGGCAAAAGTAGCACGTGCCGAGAAAAAATATGATGAGGCACTTCTACACACCAAAAATGCGATTAAAATATTAGGTGAATCCTCTTTTATTTCCTTTATGGCAGATATTTATGAGTTGAAAGGCGATAAAAATAAGGCGAAGGAAATTAGAAATGAGGTGCTTGACTTGTTAGCAGAAGGCGAAGCCGAAAATGAAAAGCAAATATTAGCAAAGCACAATGGTTTTAGAGAATTGGCAATGGCGAAATTAGATGTAGGGGATTTTGCAGAAGCCTTGAAAGATGCACAAAAAGATTTAGCCTTACGTCCCGAAAATGTAGATGCAAATGAGTTGGTTGCTTGGATTTATTTCAAAATGGGAGACATGCAAAATGCAAGGATTCATGCTGATAAGATGTTGAGAATGAATACACAAATGGCAAGTACTTTGTATAAGGCTTCGCTTATTTATGCTGCTGCGGGAGATAATACAAAAGCGAATGAATTGAAAACGAAAGCCTTAAATTTGAATGAAATGGCAGTTAATTTAGTGATGTTGTAAGCAGTTTTTTTCTTGTACAATCATTCTTTCTACAAATGAAAAAATCAAATATTCTTCTACTCATACTGCTATCATGTACGTGTATGTTAAGTGCGCATACCATTGATTATGAGTTAGATAAACTCGATACCTCAGCCGTATTTAGCAAATATCTCATCTTAGGTTACACGCATATTTTACCTTTGGGCTTAGACCATGTTCTGTTTATCTTGTGTGTTTTTTTTCTGAATAGCCATTTGAAAAAAATCATTGCACAAGCTACAATGTTTACCTTGGCACATTCAATTACCTTAGGGTTAGCGGTTTATGGCATCATTCAGCCGCCGCCTAATCTCATTGAGCCACTTATTGCGTTTTCTATTGTCTTTTTAGCACTCGAAAATATCTTTTTTGACAAGCTCAAACCTTGGCGCATGATACTTGTTTTTGTGTTTGGTTTGGTGCATGGAATGGGCTTTGCGGGTGCATTAGATGATTTGGGAATGCCAAGATATGATTTTGCAAATGCGCTCATTAGTTTTAATATCGGGGTAGAGCTTGGGCAATTAACGGTCATTTTGGCGATGTATTTTATGGTGGCAAAGTTATTTTCGCAGAAAACTTGGTATCGAAATAGGATTGTTATACCTGCAAGTATTTTGATTGCAATTGTTGCATTTTATTGGACAATCGAACGAATAATAATCATGTAAGGAAAGAGTGGAAAATAAAATAGCCATATTTCGGCATAGCTCAATAACCATTCTGCAAGAATCCAAAAAAGCTAAGTTTCTAAGTATGAGGTTTCTGGATTCTTACAGAATGGACAAGCTAAACAACTTATTTTTTACTCATTCCTAAAACAATTTATATATATGAAAAAAGCATTTATTTTTCTCCTGATTTCAAGCTTTTTCAGCCTTATTTTCGCACACAATGGCATACTTATCGGCAAAATTGTAGATGAAGCATCGCATTTGCCCATTGAATTTGCATACGTTACGATAAACGAAAATATGAGCAGCCTTAGCGGAGTAGAAGGTAAATTCATTTTTGCGAACTTAGAAAAAGGCGAATATACGCTTAGTATTAGCATTGTGGGTTACGAAAAAAAACAGGTAAAAGCCACCGTTAATGAACATGAAACCACAGAATTGACGATTTCCTTGAAACCCAAAAATGTGGAATTGAGCGAAGTAGTAATTTTGGGCGACAAAAAACAAAATATTCACACCATTTCCAAAGTAGATATTGCGCTGCGTCCTGTTAATTCTGCCCAAGAATTGTTGAGAATTGCGCCAGGTTTGTTCATTGCGCAGCACGCAGGCGGCGGAAAAGCCGAACAGATTTTTTTGCGAGGCTTTGATTGCGACCATGGGACAGATATTGCGCTGAGCGTTGATGGCTTGCCTGTGAACATGGTTTCTCACGCACATGGGCAAGGCTACGCAGATTTACACTTTGTAATTCCTGAAATTGTGGAGAAAATTGCCGTAAATAAAGGGTCGTATGATGCAGCAGAGGGTAATTTCGCAACGGCTGGCGCAATTGCTTTTCAAACCCAAAATTATCTTTCCAAAAATAAAGTCAGTGTAGAAGCAGGCATGTACAATCATTTTCGCCTATTTTCGGCAGTTAATCTTTTGGGACAAAAAGCGCGTGAAAATCAGCAAAATTGGTACGTAGCAAGCGAGTATTTATTTAGAAGAGGTTTTTTCCAAAATCCTGATAACTTAAATCGCATCAACTTTTTTACCAAATATCAAGGTTTGATAGATGAAAAAAACATTTTAACGGCAAGTTTTTCGCATTTTAATAGTTTTTGGAACGCATCTGGGCAAATCCCTGAAAACGAAGTAGCAAATGGAAATTTGAATTATTTGGGTAGCATTGACAATTCGGAAGGGGGAAGAACAAGCCGAACAAACGCAAATTTGCAGCTTGTTTCTACCCTTAGCAATCATCAATATATTAAAAATCAGGTCTTTTTTTCGCAATATAATTTCGATTTGTTTTCTAATTTCACTTTTTTTCTGCACGACAAAGTCAATGGTGACGAAATTCGACAAAAAGAAAATCGGAAAATATATGGCTATAAGGGGGCATTTCATCAAAAAAATACATGGCGAAACATGAAATTTGAAACAGAAATAGGCGCAAATATTCGCTTAGATGATATTCAAAATAGCGAGTTAAGTCGGGTAAAGAGGCGAAATATTTTCCTAAGTCCGATAAGTTTAGGGGATATTCAAGAGCTAAATGCCGCCATTTATTTCAATGAAAATATACAGTTTTCGCCCAAATTTGGCGCAAATATAGGGGCAAGATTAGATGCTTTTGTCTTTAATTACAACAATAAATTAGACTCAAATGGGTATCAAGTTCAACAGGTAAAGAAAACGACTCCCAGCCCAAAATTGAATTTTTATTACAATGTGAACAAAAACTGTGTACTTTTTGTCAATTCAGGGGTAGGATTTCACTCAAATGACACGAGGGTAGTGGTTGCGCAAAATGGGTTACAAATTTTGCCCAAATCCTTTGGTGTGGACATTGGCACAGAACTAAAACCCATGCCAAATCTGTTCATTCATACGGCTTTATGGGCTTTGCGTTTGCAACAAGAGTTTGTGTATGTAGGAGATGAGGCAGTAGTTGAGCCAAGTGGCGAAACGCAACGTACAGGCATTGATTTTTCGATTCGTTGGCAGATAAAACGCTGGTTGTCAATAGATGGTGATGCTAACTTTGCGCATCCTCGTGCGTTAAATCCTGCTGCTGAAACAGCAATCTTTATTCCCTTAGCACCTATTTTTACGTCTATTGGCGGGATAAAGGCAAACATTAGCGAAAATCTTTCTGCAAATCTTCGCTATCGTTACTTGGGAAATCGTCCTGCAAATGAAGACAATTCTTTGACGGCAAAAGGCTATTTTATTATAGATGCGAACTTAAATTACACACGTAAACAATTTGAAATGAGCTTCTTAGTAGAAAATATAGCAAATAGAAAATGGAAGGAAGCACAATTTGAAACGGAATCTCAGTTGCAAAACGCAAGTTTGCCCCTTACACAGATTCACTTTACCGCAGGGACACCTTTTTCTGCTAAAGTGAGACTCAACTACAATTTTTAATGAAAATTATCTTACATTTGTCCATTAATCATTACATTCATTGACAGACTATAATCACATACCTACCGCAGAACGTGCCTTAATAACGCTCTTAAAAGCGAAAAACCAAGAGGTTATAGCTATTTTGTACGACCGTTATGGAGGAGCTTTGCTGGGCGTAGCAGAAAAAATCCTAAAATCAGAAGCATTAGGAGAAGATGTTTTGCAAGAAGCTTTTGTGAAAATTTGGCTAAATGCAGAAACGTATGATGTTTCTAAAGGACGCTTATTTACTTGGATGCTCAATATCACACGCAATACAGCGTTGGATAAATTGAAATCGAAGCATTACAAACAAAGTCTGCAAAACGAAAATACAGACACTGTTATAAATGTAGCAGAAAATACGAACTCTGATTCGGTTGTGGGAGAAGAAGGGATTGGCTTGCAAGAGGTCTTGAATAAACTTAAACCCGACCAAAAACAACTGATAGAGTTGATGTATTTTAGTGGTTATACACAGGCAGAAATTTCAGAAGAACTCAATATGCCATTAGGAACAGTGAAAACGAAAATGCGGGCAGCTATGTTAGTTTTGCGAAAATATTATGGCGTGGAGGTTAGTGTCATCATTTCGCTTATTCTTAAAAATCTATACTAAGCAAAATGGCACAAACCAAATTAAGGTATTATCAATTCTCTATTTTAACTTTTTAATTATAAAACATTGGATATTCAAGCATATATCTCATCAGGTGTTTTGGAATTGTACATTTTTTCACAACTTTCCTCGCAAGAAAAGGCGGAAGTAGAGGAAATGCGTGCAAAATATCCTGAAGTAGCGGCTGAAATTGTGCGAATCGAAACACTTTTGGAGAAGTTTGCTTTTGATTTTGAGAAGAAACCCCGTAAGGAATTAAGGGATAAGATTTTGTCTAAAATAGACGAGATAGAAAAAAAAAATAAGGAGAATTCAAAAATTATTCCCCTTTATTCGACTTGGGGATATCGGATTTCAATAGCTGCTTCTGTGTTATTATTCGCCACAACTTGTGTTTTGGGATACACACTTTGGCAAAAAACAGCAGAAAATAAGGCTTTATTGGTAGAAAACAAGCAACAAATTGACCTAATTCAGCAAGAATTGGCGATAGCCAAAAATCCGAATTATTATCATGTTGTTCTTGGCGCTAATGACAGCACAAAACAGCAATCAGCACTTGTTTTTTGGAATCCGAAATCGCAAGAAGTATATTTGGAAATGGGATTATTGCCAGCACTTCCACCTGATAAACAGTATCAGCTTTGGGCAATTATTGATGGCCAGCCTACAGATATGGGTGTTTTTGATATAACTGCCAATTTACAGAAAATGAAAATAGCCCAAAATGTAAAGACTTTTGCGATAACAATTGAGCCAAAAGGAGGGAGCAAAGCGCCAACTTCAGATATAGTAGTATCAGGCGACGTGTCATAAATACACTCAAAATATTTCTCAATCATTAGTATAGTAACCTTGCGAATGGTCGCAGACCTTCGCAACGGTTACTACACAATCTTTTTACGCACTTTCTGTCGAAGTCTCTTTCACTAACAAGGTCAAACCTGCGGCAAGCAACAACAAAAAGCCGCCTGTCATTACGGCATGAAGGGAATTATTGTTCAACACATTTTTCATAATCGGACCAAAGAAAAGGGTGGCAATAATTTCAGGAATCACAATAAAGAAATTGAAAATCCCCATATAAATCCCCATTTTTTGTGCGGGTAAAGAAGGTGCAAGCATGGCATACGGCATAGACAAAATACTTGCCCAAGCAATTCCTACACAACTCATCGAAAAATAAAGTGACCATTTATCGGTAAGGAAACTCACTGATATTAAGCCGATTGCGCCAATTGTTAGGCATATTGCATGGGTCAATTTTTTGCCCAATTTGTCTGCTATTTCTTTCAAAATAAAAGCAAACAAAAAGGTAATGACCGAATACCAACCAAATAAACCGCCTGCCCAAGCTGCGCCTTCTTTGTACAAAGGCGAATCTGGATTGGGTGCTTTAAAAACGTAAGTAGCAACTGCATCGCCAAAATAAAACCACATCAAAAAGAGTCCGGGCCAAGTGAAAAACTGCACCAAAGCCAATTGACGCATGGTTTTGGGCATATTGAAAATATTGCTAAATATTTCGCTAAACATTTCTACCAAAAATACGACTAATCCTTTGCTTTCTGCTTTTTCTTTTTCAAAAGCTGCCATGTCTTCGGGCGGATATTCTTTTGTTTTTAAAATTGTCCACAAAACTGCGCCCATAAAGGCAACTGCCCCAAAATAAAAAGAATATTTCACCGTAGTAGGAATTGCCTCTGTTGCGCTATCTTGTATGCCGATTACTTTTGTCAAAAATAAGGGCATGTAAGAGGCTAATACTGAACCAACTCCGATAAAAAAACTCTGCATGGTAAAGCCCTGTGTTTGCTGATTTTCGGGCGACATATCTGCCACAAATGCCCGAAAAGGCTCCATCGTAATGTTGATAGAAGCGTCCATAATCCACAACAAACCTGCTGCCATCCACAAAGCAGATGAATTTGGCATAAAAAGCAACGCCAAGGAAGCCAAAATTGCCCCTACCAAAAAATAGGGTTTTCTACGTCCAAGTCCGTTCCAAGTCCGGTCGGAAAGATAGCCAATAATGGGCTGCACAATCAAACCCGTCATTGGGGCTGCGAGCCAAAGTAAAGGGATCTTGTCAGGTTCTGCACCAAGATAGCGATAAATCGGCGACATATTTGCCATTTGCAAGCCCCAGCCGAATTGTATGCCTAAGAATCCGAAACTCATGTTCCAGATTTGCCAAAAACTTAATTGTGGTTTGTTTTTCATAAATGTTTTTTATTTCCAAAAGTGCCACAATATAAGATGTTTTTTAGCAATGAAAAAATGTAGTTTTATGGAATTTACTTTTTTTCTTACTCTTTGCTTTATATTTCACACAATGTATTTCACATCATCATTTTATACATCTATGTTTCAAAAAATCATTTTCGCAGTTTTTGCGCTGTTAGGTACACAAACACTTTGGGCAGAGGAGGTGAAAGTTGCCTCCGAAATAAAAGAAGTTACGCTTTATTTGACAGGCGCAAAAGTAAGTAGTGGGGCAAATGTGGCTTTGACGGCTGGCACATCAGAAATCGTTTTCAAGGATTTGCCAACAAGTATTCAAACACAAAGTTTGCAAGTAAAAATCAAGGGCAATGCCGATTTATTATCGGTAAAATATCGGAATCATTCGCCCGAAGCCTTGCCCGAATTTAAACCTAATGCACAAATTGAGGCGTTTCAGGATTCTATTGCAAGCCGTTATCGTGCGACAAGCCGTTTAGATGAGCAGAAAAATTTACTCATTCAAGAAGAAAATTTGGTCATTCAAAACAGCAATCGAGTTCATTCTACCACAAAAATAAATGGCACAGATGTGAGTTTATTTACGATGGAAGACTTGAAAAACTTGACAGAATATTACCATAATCGCTTGTTATTTTTGCAAAAAGAGAAATTTCAAATAGATGATTTGCATCTTTTGCATGAAAAAAAGATAGCCTATTTTCAGAAAAAAATCGCAGAAATGCAGGCAGAAGACAACAAAAAACGCCCGAAACCCGAAAAAATGACAGGCGAAATTGTCTTACAAATCAATTCTCAATTTGCACAAAGTGTTGATATTGTGTGTGTTTACCTCATTGCAGAGGCATCTTGGTATCCTGTATATGATTTGAGTTCGGAAGGAACGGACAAACCTGTAAAATTGGTTTATAAGGCGGCAATTCGTCAGTTATCAGGTTATGATTGGAAAAATGTAAAAATTCATCTTTCTACCGCAAATCCCAATATCAGTAGCACACGCCCAATTTTACAGCCTTTGTATTTGACCTATCAGGTTATTTATCAGCCACAAATGGATAGAGAACGTAGTCAAGGTTATGCAATGAATCTTGCGACAAATGCTGTTCCGATGAAAGAAGATATGGCAAAAGAGGTTAAGCCAACTACGATTGTTACAACAGGTGCAGAATTACCTTTTGACCAAATCCAAAATGGCTTAGAAATCGCCAATAATGCGGAAGCAAAAATAGAATTAGATGTACCTTTTCAGCAAAGTATCTATTCTAACAATGAGTTTCAGATAGTGAAAGTAGAAGAACATGAGTTGAAAGCCGAATATGAGTATCATACTGTGCCAAGAATGGACGCAGGGGTATTTTTATTAGCAAAAATTACGGATTATGGACAGTATAATTTAACATCGGGAAATGCAAACATTTTCTATCAAGGCACATACTTAGGACAATCTTATATTGATACTCGTTCTGTGGCAGATACTTTGTTGCTTTCTTTGGGCAGAGACGAAAATGTATCTGTGAAAAGGCTTCAATTACAAGAACTTAGTAAAACGCAATTGATTGGAACAAGTAAAAAAGAGTATTTTGGTTATGAGATTATTGTCAAAAATAATCGCAGAAATCCCATAAATATTGAGATTTTGGACGAAGTTCCTGTAAGTAAAAATACTGAAATAGAAGTAACTTTTGATGGGGCAGAAGGGGCAACTTATGTAAAAGAATATGGCAAACTTTCTTGGAAAATGACGATTCCTGCCAATTCCAGCAAAAAAGTGAAGTTCTCGTATTTTGTGAAATATCCAAAAGATAAGGCGTTGAATTATTTTCATTAGGAATGTAGGGTGAATTTCACGCAGATTTTCACAGATGTAAGCG
Organism: Bacteroidota bacterium; assembly: GCA_013298365.1. Classification (GTDB taxonomy): domain Bacteria; phylum Bacteroidota; class Bacteroidia; order J057; family J057; genus JAAFHL01. The sequence continues at coordinate 8,889 of JAAFHL010000065.1, forward strand.
CAGATTTTCGCAAATAATTACTTTTTTATTTGTGAAAATCTGCGTGAAAACTCAAAAAATTATTTTATCACTTCAGCCAAGACAATAATGAGTTGCGTTTTAAACAAACGAATGGAAATCGCTATCAAAATCACCCCAAAAACCTTGCGTAGCACGCTAATTCCGCCATTTCCCAGTAATCTTTCCAAAGGGTCTATCAAATTTAACACAATAAAAACGATAATTAAATTGATGAGAATGGCGGGGATAATTTCGGTATAAACATTGAAAGATGCCCGTAAAGAAATGAGCGTTGTCATTGTGCCTGCGCCTGCAATGAGGGGGAAGGCTAAGGGAACAATCGTTCCCGCAGTAGTGTTTTCATCAGCTTTGATAAAAGTCCGATTGAGTACCATTTCCAAGCCAATAATGAAAATAACAATTCCCCCTGCCATCGCAAAAGAGGCGTTGTCTATTTGTACCAATTCCAAGATTTTTTCCCCTACAAATAAAAAGGCAATCATAATTCCCGCAGATACCAAAGTAGCTTTGAGTGATTGGATTTTGCCCATTTTGTTCTTCAAATCAATGATAACAGGAATTGAGCCTAATACATCTATTACCGCAAATAAAGTCAGCGTAACGGTAAGAATGTTGTTGAATGTTTGCATAGTGTGCGTTTATCGAAGTTTTGACATCAAAAAAAGCCTTAAAACTTCTTTATAGATTAAAAAATATTTGGAAAAGTAGCAAAAAAGCTGCTATTTTACCCTAAAATTTCAGACATATAACCAAAATAAGGAAATAAAGTTTATAATACCCTGAAATACAAGTATCTACATTTATTATCATTTCTGTGTTATGCCAAAAATAATCGCACTTATTGTAGCTATTGACGACTATCCTCGTCCAGTACCTAAATTGCAAGGCTGTCTCAATGACGCAAATGCAGTCAAAGCCTATTTGGAAAAAAGGTTTAAAGATACGCTTGTCCTCAAAACCCTTTTTGATGCACAGGCTACCCGTTTAAATGTCTTACAAACCTTTGAGGCGCATCTTGGGCAAGCTACAAAAGAGGATATTGCTCTGTTTTATTATGTAGGGCATGGCTCGCAAGAAGCAACACACCCTAATTTTGCGGAAATTGAGCCTGATGGCAAAAATGAAACGCTTGTGTGCTACGATAGTAGAGTAGGTGATGGCTTAGATTTGGCGGATAAGGAAATGGCTGCTGCCATTGACAAAATCGCTAAGAAATGTAACAATGTGGTTACGATTTTTGACTGTTGTCATTCGGGTGGCGTAACAAGAGATATAGCTGAAGATACCGTTGAGCGTTCCTTAGATGAGTTTGTGAGAGATTCAGAATATCCTGCGAGGGTGCGCCCATGGGATTCGTATATATTGAGTTCGAGTGATGACACACAAGGGCGTGCGGTTATCAATGCCGATACCAAATACATTGTGCCAAACCCTCGTCATATCGCTTTGACGGCAGCACTTGCTACACAAACTGCCAAAGAAACGACTTTGGGACGTATGCGCAGGGGCGTTTTTTCCTTCAATTTGATAAATATATTGGAAGCCTCACCTGTTCAGATGAGTTATACCGATATTATCAATCAACTGCGGGCATTAGTGGCAAATAAAGTGAGCGACCAAACGCCTCAACTTGATGTCGAAATTCCTGATGATGCCGATAAATTGTTTTTAAATGGCGCACAACAGCCTGATACTGACGGTTATTTGTTGTATTATGACCCCAAAACGGATTATACTTGGGAGCTAAATGCAGGGGCTTTGATGAATATTCAGCCCAATAGTAAAATCGCCATTTTTCCTATATCAACGACTAATGTGCGCAATTTTGCAACAAAAATAGGTACAGGAACGATTTCTACCGTAAATCCTGGCAGCGCAACGGTTATTCCAAACCTCAATTTAGATACGACTTTGATGTATAAAGCAATGATTATGCAAGGTGCTGCTAATAAATTGAAGGTTGCTTTTAATGCAGACGTAAGTTATGCGGCGATTTTGCAAAAAGCATTTAGCAATTCACTAAGTGCAAACACGTATTTGAGCTTAGTGGCAAGTGCTGCCGAAGCTGATTATATATTGTATGTAGCAAATGGCAAGATTTCCATTGGTAAAAAATTAGATGGTGTTACAGGCACAAGAGGGGCAGAAACGCCTGCGATGCCTGTTGCAGCAGATTTGCAGGGTTTGAGTGCCGAAAATGCAGAAAAAGCGGTGGCTCGCTTGGAGCATATTGCTCGTTGGCAAAATGTCATAGATTTAGGCAATCCTACAAGTGCTTTATCACCCAATTTATTCCCAATGACAGTATATCAAGTCAAGGGAAAAGGACCAGAGGAAACCAAAACGCCTATAACGCTTCAACTTACGCCTGACCCTAAGACAGGAAAAAACAAGCTTTCTAACATTGTTTTCTCTTACAATACAGACATAAACTTACCTCGCTTCCAAATCAGTGTGCAGAATAAATCTACACAAAAAGTATATGTGAGTTTATTGTTGGTTTCTTCACAGTTTGGGGTGGTAAATTGCTTTCCTTCAGGTGGTTATTGGCTTGCTCCAGGCGAAATGACTTGGTCTCGCAAAGGCGCATTGAATGTACCTGTACCTTTTCGTTTGATGGGCAGAAAAGAAACCATAGAAAATTATAAACTCGTTATTTCTACCGAACAATTTGATGCAACATTGTTATTGCAAGATGATTTGGACTTGTATATACCCCCTGCAACTCGTAGTCTGGGTGAAAATGCACCTAATGGACTCAATCAATTGCTGGCAGGTGTGCAAGACAGAGCGGTTACTTTTGATGATGAAAATGAAGGTGGCGGACCTGCCTATGATTGGACAACACAAGTGATACAAATGAAAGTGAAATATACTGGCGTATAAGATACTTTTTAAGATATAAAATAACTTTAGTTTCAAGCAGATTTTTACAGATGTGTGCTTTATCTGTGAAAATCTGCGCTCCTATCTGCGTGAAACTAATCCTATCCCTTTTATAACAATTCCATATTATATGACTAATCGTAGAAAGTTTCTGCGTCTCTCTGGACTTGCTGCAAGTTTATTGGCAATAAAATGCACCGTTAAAAATAACATAGATTCGCCACCTAATCAACCGATTGTGCTTTCTACATGGAAATTTGGTATCCAAGCAAACGCCGAAGCATGGAAAATTCTTGCCAATCAAGGGCGTGCCTTAGATGCCGTAGAAAAAGGCGTGATGTTGGTGGAGGCAGACCCGAATGAACGCTCTGTGGGCTATGGTGGGCGACCTGATAGAGATGGAATTGTAACCTTAGATGCCTGTATCATGGACGAAAATGCCAATATTGGTTCGGTGGCTTGTTTGGAAAATATAAAACACCCGATTTCTGTTGCAAGAGCTGTGATGGAAAAAACGCACCATGTGATGTTAGTGGGCAAAGGGGCATTAGATTTTGCATTAAGTCAAGGCTTTGTTGCCGAAAATTTGCTCACGCCCGAATCGGAAAAAGAATGGAAAGAATGGCTCAAAACTTCCCAATATTTGCCAAAAGTCAATATTGAAAACCATGATACCATTGGCATGATAGCCCTTGATAGTCAAGGCAATTTGTCGGGCGCATGTACTACAAGTGGTATGGCGTTCAAAATGCACGGTAGGGTAGGGGACTCACCTATTATTGGGGCAGGGCTTTTTGTGGACAATGAGGTAGGCGCAGCAACGGCAACGGGGCATGGCGAGGAGGTGATTCGAGTGGCAGGAACGCATTTGGTTGTAGAGTTAATGCGACAAGGCAAAAGCCCACAAATGGCGTGTGAAGAAGCCGTAAAACGGATTCATCAGCAACTCATTCGCCGAAAAGTAGATGTGAAAGAAAAACAAATAGGTTTCATCGCCTTGAACAAAAAAGGAGAATATGGCGCATATTGTTTGCAAGAAGGTTTCAATTTTGCTGTACACGACAGAAGTGGAAACCAATTAATAGATGGCAAATATTTGTTGAAGGGGTAAGTATATTTATGGATAGCATTTTTCGTACAACCTGTCATTTTTTTGAAAAATGACAGGTTGTATCAAAAAAACTCAATTTACCACATACTCAATGCTCATTCCTCTTTGATAGAAACTTTGTACATTTGTACCTTAATATTTCCTCATGCAATATCAAAGCGCAATTCCAAAAGATACCTTACTCAAAGATACTTACCTTATCGAATCTGTGATAGGGCAAGGCGGTTTTGGTATTACCTATCTTGTTCGCCATAAGGAATTGACTAACAGACGTTTTGTTGTGAAGGAGTTTTATATGAATGGGCTTTGTATTCGGATAAATGGAAAAATAGTACAAGCAGATAGCACACATAGCCCTAAATTTGAGCAGTACAAAGCCAAATTTATTGAAGAAGCCGAAACCATTTCCCGTTTGCATGATTGTCCAGAAATCATCGAAGTTATTGATTTTTTCAGAGAAAATAATACGGCATACATGGTCATGCCTTACATATCTGAACAGAATTTGGAACAATATGTAAAACTACAGCCCAATAATCGCCTATCCGAAGATGAAGCCATTTCCTATATATTGCAAGCGGCAAAAGGACTTGCTGCTGCCCACAAAAAACACATTTTGCATCGTGATATAAAGCCCTCAAATCTGCTTCGTACAGTTGATGGGAAAATTGTCTTGATAGATTTTGGAACAGCAAGAGAATACATTTCCCAAGACCAGTCGCAAGCGATGAGTGTGATATATACCCCTGGCTATGCGCCCAAAGAACAGTATAGTTATTCTGCCAAAAGAGGCGATTTCTCTGATATATACAGCCTTGGCGCAACTTTATATCGCTTAGTAACAGGGCAAGTTCCTAAAGATGCGATTTATCGGCTTGATAATCCCCTGCCAGAGCCAATTTTACTTAATCCTGCCATTTCTCACAAACTTAATGCAGTGATATTGAAGGCAATGGATATGAAGCCCGAAAACCGTTTTCAACATGTGGAAGAGTTTATTGCTGCATTAGCAGAAGATAAAACCATTATGGAAACCGCTAATCATACAATTAGTGTAGATAGAAAAAATGAAAAAATAGTGCTTTCTACTAAAAAATGGCTTTTTCCTTCTTTTTCTAAAAATGTAAAAATAATGGGAGGATTCTTAGTGGGCTGCACATGTTTATTGTTGCTGATTGGAAAGATAGTTGTTAATGAAAAGCTTAACAGAGAGAAAGCAAAGGCGGCAAAAGATTCTATTGTAATAGCATTGAAAGCAAAGAAAATAGCGGATTCTTTGGCAAAAGAACCAAAAAGACAAAATGTAATTCTAATACATTCTTATTTGTTAGAAATTGGTACGGATTTACCGCCAAAAGATGAGTTTATCAAAAGTATGGAAGAAGAAAAAAATGCAAAAGAGTTCTTTGATACGTTGAAAGCACAAGGCGCATTTAAAACCAATTATGAATTTGAAAATTTTAAATTAGATTATGGTATATGGGAGAAAGTGGAATAATATAGTTCTACCCCAAAAATAAAAGTTACTAAAATCATTTATCTCTCCTAAATAAATCATCTATATCTTTTTCAATCTCTTTATTTTCATTAAATATGCTTTTAGCTATCGACATAGCTTTGCTTTTCATTGCCACCATCATTAGACTTTCTCTTATTTTATTGTGTTCACTGATTTTTTTCTCCCAATAAATTTCATCAATTTTAATTTTTAAATCTAAATTAGGACATTCCTTCGGGAATAATATAACTTCTAATCTATTTTGCATTGAAGGGAGATTTTTATGAAAATCTTCTACATCCTTCATAGAAATTGTGAAGGTGCTTTTACTCGGTATATTATTTTCTCTTGTCTTTAAAATACGCCTAATTACCCATTTCAATTTATTTTGTCCATTTTTTGATTCCGCATATTCCTCATAATCATATTGATATATCTTAAATAGCGTAGGAATGATTTCAGCCTTATTAATTTTCTTATAAGGCATAAGTTTACGAAACATACTATTTTCATTTTCATCAATTACTCCCATGATACTTTCTATAATTTCAATAAAATGTTCTTTTATAAAACCAAAAGTAAGAGGTGC
>JAAFHL010000066.1 GCA_013298365.1 Bacteroidota bacterium
AATTTTGTTTAACTTAGCTTCTGTTTTTGGATAAAATAAGTAAAAAATCTTATTTTAAAAGTAAAATATCCGAAAAAAGAGTAATTTGGCGTACTTTTTTGGCTATTTATTTTAGGATAAATAGGTTAAAATTATTTATCACACATAAATTTCCAATCAATATGCCACACAGAAGCCAATCATTTTTTTCTATGAATGTGAGTTTTTTTTTCTTGTTCAAAACTTTGTTGTTCTCACCGCTATTTTCACTGTTCATCACCTTCTCTGCTACAGGGCAGGCAGTTGCGCCGCCAAAACAGGCACTTATAGGATATGAGCTACCCGTAAACTATCCGTTTGTCAATCAATCATTTAATAATATCGAAAATGATACCTGCCTAAAATCTGTCTATGATATGATGTATCGGCAGCGTATGACAAATGAGGCACGTATTTCTATGGTGCATATTGGCGACTCACATATTCAAGCGGATATGATGACTTCGGTGGTGAGAGAGAATATTCAAAGGGATTTTGGCAATGCAGGACGGGGCTTGATTACACCCTATCGGGTTGCTGGCACAAATGAGCCTATCAATTATTACAGCTCCTCTAATTCAAGTTGGACTTCGGCACGCATTATACAACGTGATGCGGCTTTGCCGATTGGCGTAAGTGGGCTGACAATTCGGGCTGCTCAAGCTGGCGCAAATTTGCGTATCAAAACCTTAGACCGGGGTAATTTAGACTATAGTTTTGACCAAGCTATCGTATTTTATGACCGAAATGAAGCAAGTTGTGATGTGGCAGTTTGTGATTCCTCAGGGCATCAAGTCTATGCGGTTCAATCTCGCTTGCAAGAATCTATTCCAAATACTGCTACCGTTTTTATGGCAAATGCAACCCATGAAATCAATCTAAAAAGCGTTACAAGTTCCACAGGACAAAATGCGTTTCAGGTGTATGGCGTAAGTTTGGAAAAAGGAGGACCCGGCGTTTTGTATCACGCAATTGGTATTAATGGTGCTACTTATCAAAATTATGCAGGTGCAGAACATTTTGCGCCACAATTAGGGGCTTTGTATCCCGATTTGATTATTATTTCGATGGGAACAAATGAGGCGCAAGGTACGGTTTCAAAAGCGGCTTTTATGCAGCAAATAGATGGTATGGTCAAGGACATTCGTAAGCATAGCCCACAAGCGGCAATTTTACTTACTGTTCCTGCCGATTCTTATCGTCAGCAAAAAGTGAATCCTTCTTTTGAAACGGTAAGAGATGCGATTGCAAACTATGCCTTAAACAATCATATTGCTTATTGGAATTTGTATGACATCACAAGCGGCTATGGCTCGGCAGAGCAATGGCGCAAATTTGGACTTTTGGGCAAAGATGGGGTGCATTATACCAAAAATGGCTACGAATTGCAAGGGCAACTCTTGTATCAAGCCATTATAAATGGCTACAATCGCTATGTGCTTGCAGCGCAGGCACAAGAAGCGAAAAAATAGAAATTTTCTATCTTTCAATATTTTTTTGGTTATTTGACAAACAAGCTATAACTTTGAGGCAAATCTCAGAATAGACACAAATACGGACGATTGATTATGGCAACACACAATATTATAACAGGTAATCCAAGCGAGCGTGAATTATCGCTTTCGGGTAAATTATATTTCCCTGAAATATTCAAGGGAATGTTATACTCTATTAAACATGTTTTTAAGCCTACTGTTACGATTCAATACCCTGAAGAGCGTATTGAATTGGGACCAGAATTTCGTGGCAGACCTGTACTTGTGCAAGAAAACAATCAAGAAAGATGTGTGGCTTGCGGCTTGTGCGCTCGTGCATGTCCGCCTTTAGCTATCAGTATGCAAGCCGCAGAAACAGAAGATGAAAAAGAGCGTTACCCTTCTGTATTTGAAATAGATATGCTTCGTTGTATTTATTGTGGTTTCTGCGAAGACGTTTGTCCTGAAGAAGCGATTGTCATGAGTCCTGAATATGACCTCAATTTCTTGGAGAGAAAAGAGGCAATCATGGGCAAAGACAGACTTTTGGTAGAAAAATCAGTGCTTCAACCTCGCTTAGATTTCTTGGCACGCAAACGCAACAAGCAATTTGGCAAGGTGTATAAATTTGAGGCGGTGAATAATACACACAGCGTAAGAGATAGAAAGTAAAGTAATATCTAAATAAAAAATAAAAATTATTTCAGCCTATTATGCCTCAATATAATCAAACAATAGAACAATTAGAAGCAGAAGTTTCTGAAGAAAGAAAACGTTTATCAACAGATAGATTAGATATTTCGTTTGGAGAATTAATAAACCTTTATAGAAACAAAGAATTAATCATCCGTCCAGAATATCAGCGTCTTTATAGATGGTCAACTAAACAAAAAACAGCATTAATTGAGTCTATATTACTTTCTATTCCTATTCCTCCAATTTTTGTGGCTGAAGATAAAAATGGAGTTTGGGAGCTTATTGACGGTTTACAAAGAGTTTCGACATTTATAAGTTTTTTTGGAGAATTAGATACAAGTGTTTCAGAAATTTCATATGTTGTAGATGAAAATGAGGATTCAGATGCTGATGACAATAATCCAAAAGAAATTATTGGTAATAAGTGGATATTAGAAGAAGGAGGATTAATCAAGGGGCTTCAAGGATTTAATATTGACACATTACCTACCTCTTTAAGAATAAATTTAAAACGTTCTGTTTGTCGCGTTGAAATATTAAGAGGAGCGAGTTCCAATGGAATGAAATATGAATTATTTAAAAGACTTAATTCAGGAGGTTCAAAGCTTACACCTCAAGAAATAAGAAACGCAATATATCGAGGCGTAAATCCTCGCCTCAATGAGTTAATGCTAAAACTTAGCGGAGGTAAAATATTTGAGGACCTTATAGGATTAAGTGAGGCTAAAAAACAAGAATTATATGACCAAGAATTAATATTAAGGTTTATTGCATTCTATAATAATAGTGATAGTGTAAATGAAAATACAGAAAATTATTTGAATACCTTTATGGAGAATGCCGTAAATAATAATAATTTTGACTATGATTTTTTTGAAAAGCTTTTTAATGACACATTAGAATTAATCTACTCAATAGGTAATAATAAAATTTTCAGAAATAGTAAGAATTTATTTGTACCCGCAGAATTTGAAGGTATTACAATAGCAGTTGCACAAAATATCCATTTATATAGGAATAATAAAGAACTTCTCATTGAAAAAATAAACGCATTAAAAGAAGATGCAGATTTTCGTAAATATTCAGGTACAGCATCAAATAGTAAAAGTAGAATAAAAAATAGATTAAGAAGAGCAAATGAAATATTTAAAGAGAATCATACATAAACTATGATGGAATTTGAATCTAAACTATTAGAGATTATAGAGGAGAGAGAGACTATCTTATTTGAAATAGAAAGAAGTCTCTTTACCAAAAGATATAATTTGTCTCGCAAGCACATAGAAATATTTTCTGTGCAATCTATTTCAATGATATATTCAATATGGGAAGGTTTTATTCAAAAAGCTTTTCAACTTTATATAGATGAAATAAATAAAACCGAAATAAATATATTCTCTTATAGCGACGAAATTATCATTCATCATATGGAAAATTCTTTTAAGCAGTTAAGAGAATACCCCAATAAAAATATTAAGAAAATAGATTACTTTAACAAACTAAATCATTTTTATCGACAAGATAAACATATTATTTATAGACTCATTGATACGGAAAGTAATGTTAGTTTTGAAGTATTAAATCAATTATTAAAAACATTTTCATTGGAGACTTTTCCTGAATTTTGGCATATTTATTCATACCCACAGCCAAATCTTAAAGAAACGATGTTTCAATTTTTGAGATTAAGAAATACTGTTGCACATGGAGGGGATTTAGATGTAGAAGATAAAGTAACACATACTGTTTTTCAAAAATATAAAACACTGACAATCAATTTAATGTATGAAATCAGACTAAAAATGATTTATGGATTAACACATATAACTTTTCAGAAGAATTAAATCTACCAAATAATTTAGTTTTTCTGATTGTAAAAAGTGGATTAATACAAAAACGTATTTATCCACTTTTTTATTTTGCATATTTTAGCAAAATTGTATCATTTAAAAAATCGCCGTACCCGATTAAACCTTTCCCCTATTTTTCATTCTTAGTATTACTTTCTATATTTTTCCACTTCTTACCCACGCTTTTGCTACGGCTTGCGTATAGGGAAATAAAAACAAAAAATTTGACAATAGAAACTGCACACATAGTTCAAGAGCCACAACTCCAAAAAATGATAGAAGGCTGTTTAGCGCAACGTCAAGATGCGCAAAAAGGGCTATTTAAGTTGTATTATGGATATGTGAAAAGTATATGTATGCGCTATGCGAAAAATAAGGAAGAATCTGATGAAATGCTCAATACGGCTTTTCTGAAAGTTTTTCAAAACCTAAGCAAATACGATAATAATCAGGCTTTTAAGGCTTGGATTAGAACAATTGTCGTCAATACTGCGATAGATTATTATAGAAAAGAACAAAAATATGCCCAAAATATTTCGATAGAATATGCACCAGAAATTGCTTTTGACGATGATATTTTGGATACGATGGCAGCCGAAGAAATTTTGGAATATGTACAAACTTTGGCGGCTTCGTATAGAGCTGTCTTTATGTTATATGTAGTAGAAGGCTATAATCATCGAGAAATAGGGGAGCTTTTGGGCATTTCAGAAGGTACTTCAAAATCAAATTTGATGATAGCACGTAATAAATTAAAGAAAATTTTACTACAAAAAAATCCGAGTTTGGAAATGATGCGCAAGCAAGGATAAGTAAAATAACCATTCTGCAAGAATCCAAAAAAGTATGCTATTAAATTCTTGTCTGCGGATTCTTACAGAATGGACGACTTTATAGGGTTATTTTGTACTTATTCCTAATTCGTAAAAATAGCTTAAAATTTAACATTCATGCAAATGGGAGACAATAATACTTTTGACAAGAAATTTCGTAACAAGATGCAAGACTTTGAGCCTGACTATGAAGATACGGCTTGGGAGAAATTTGCCCCGCAATTACAAACAACTTCAACGCCTTTTTTTACGCAAACGAAAATAAAATCTTTGCTTTATTCCCTTTCTGCCTTGGCAGTTTTGGGCATCATTTTTTATTTTTATCCTACACAAACCCATAAATCTAAGTTACAACATAGCCATCATTCGACAGATATAAGCCAAAGGCTACCCAAAGAAAAAACGCAGTTACCTGCTGAAAATCAAGTTGTTATTTCTCCCCAAAAAGAAAATAACCCTGTTGAAAATACCTCTAATACGGTTACTATTTTGCCCCAAAAACAACAGATAGTAACAGCTAAAAATAAATCAAATGCCCCTATTTTTGTACCCAAAAATGAAAATCGTATTGCTATTTTGTCAAAAGAAATGCACGAAAAAACAACAAACATTACTGAAAATGAAGCTATTAAAGAAGAACTAATCGTAGACAATGAACCTAAAATTGTGCCTTTGCCTAAGCAAGAAATTGCAGCAGCAAGCAATAATAAGTCATTTGTTATTGAGATAAATACTATTCAAAATGAAGGTATTACATTAAATTCCCCTCAAAAAACGCCTACTTTTATGGCATTAAATGCGCTAAAAATGCCTTCAAATAAGCCTGAAATGAGATTAAATATGGGCGCAAACGCTGCTTTTGAAAAAGAAAAAGTGACTACAGGTTTGCTACTTAATGCTACTTTTCGCCAAAAATTTGGGGTAAATATCGGTGTAAATTTCGTGCAGCAGGCAGCAGAATCATTTAAAGATGCAGATGAATTTGAGGAATATAGTGGGGTAGATTTTAAAACAATTGTACCAAACGCTATCCCAAGTAATGCAGCTTTTTCTGAAATACATGCGCAACAGAGCAAATGGGAGTTGCCTGTAAGTCTGCAATATCAGCACCGTATCTACAAAAACATCTCTTTTGTATCACAATTAGGCACAAATCTTTTGCTTCGGGCTAAACAGCGTTTCTCGTATCAATTAGCCGCACAAGGGCAGGCAAATGAAGAACGCAATTTCCATAAATATGAAATGCCACATTCTTTTGGTAAGCGTAATTTGCCAAGTTTGGGCGTGGGGCTACAAGCAGAATGGCAAGATTGGCAGGTGCAAGCAATGTCGTATATTGCAGGTACTGATGATGAAAATATGCCTCGAAAACGCCATGAACATGCGCCTCCGATTGGTTTTCAGTTGCGTTTGAATTATACGATTTTTAAACATAAGCCTTTGTATTGATTTCTCACAGATTAGCACAGATGAAATCGCAGATTTGCGCAAATCCGAAGGAAATTACACAATCATTTAATATTTATTTGCCAAATAATCAATGTAATTCAATTCATACAAAACTGCATCTTCGCCACTGAAAATGCAGTCTTTTTGGTAGCTCATGCCCACTTTTTCCAATACTCGAATAGAGGGGAGATTTACCTTATAAGCACATCCTGTTACACTTTCCAACTTCAAATCCTCAAAGGCATTGCGAATCACTTCCTCGCAAGCCTCTGTTGCATAGCCTTTTCCCCACATATCCTCCGCAAAACGATAGCCTAAATCAAATACATCTTCCTCTTCCATATAACGCAAGCCGCAAAAACCAAATAACCTGCCCGAACTTTTTTCTATCACAGCAAGCCGCCCAATGTTATAGCGTTCATATTGTGGCAATACAATCGTCTCAATGATTTCTCCTGCTTCTTCGACCGAAGTAGTAGGGACATTTCCCGTATATTTGACTACTTCCGCAGACTTGTTGAATTGATAAAAAGCTTCTGCATCAGCTAAGGTAAAACGGCGGAGTAATAAACGTGGTGTTTCTAAAATCATGGTTTTAGTTATATAAAAATGGTAAACAATCCTACAAGCATCTGTGTTTTGTAGGTAAATTATTCCTACAAAGATAGGATAAAAAGCATATTCGCTGTACCTTTACAGCGAAAAAAAGCATCTCATCTGCGAAATCAACGGTGGCTAAGCTTTTAGAAGCCTAATCTGCGTTATCTGCAAGTCAAAAATACAATAATGAAATCATATTCTCTTACACTTTCTGCCATTCAAGACGAAACAAAAGACGCATATACTTTGCGTTTTGAAACACCAGAATCCGTTTTTTCTCAATACAAAGCAGGACAATATTTAACCCTGAAACTCGTGATAAATGGCGAGCAAGTAAGGCGTGCTTTTTCTTTGTCATCTTCTTCGGTGATAGACAAGGATTTGTCGGTTACTATTAAGCGAGTAGAAGGCGGAAGAGCCTCTAATTATTTGAGAGACACGTTAAAAGTGGGCGACAAAATAGAGGTTTTCCCACCTATGGGCAACTTTGTGATTGCTCCCGATGCCAATAATCGTAAGCATTATATCTTGATAGGTGGAGGAAGTGGCATTACGCCCTTGATGTCTATGCTCAAAACAGTGCTTGCCGTAGAAAAAAACAGCAAGGTTACTTTGTGGTATGGCAATAACAACGAGGAATCTATCATTTTTGAGAAACAACTCGCAAACTTGAAGGCACAACATGGTGAGCGTTTGAATGTGGTGCATGTACTCGATAAACCTGCTGCAACATGGACAGGACACACAGGACGTTTAGATGAAAATAAAGTCTATTCCCTTGTTTCTGAATTATTTATGAAAGATGAGTACAGAAAAGTATATTATATTTGTGGACCCGATGGCATGATGAAAGGTGCATTAGCAGCATTGGATAAACATGGTGTAAACCTTAATGATGTGAACAGAGAATATTATGCTGCCCCTGCGCCTTCTGACGAAGAAATAGAAAAAGTGCATGGCGAAAAACCTGCAGCAATCATTGATATGGTTACCATTATTTTAGATGGAGAAACTTATCAAGTGCCTGTGCCTGCGGGACAATACATTGTAGATGCAGCGATTGATTTTGGGATAGACCCGCCCTATTCTTGTCAAGCAGGAATTTGTACCACATGTAGAGGCTTGTGTAAGTCGGGCAAAGTGGAAATGGACGAAAGTGAGGGGCTTAGCGACCAAGAATTGCGTGAAGGTTATGTGCTTACTTGTCAGGCAAAAGTGGTATCGGGTCCTGTGGTGATTGAGTATAAATAAGATTTTTGTGATAAATAAAAAATGTGGTAGGTGTCAAAATCTACCACATTTTTTTATTATTATTGAACAATTTTATTTTTCTTTCTATTCTTAATGATTTCGATTACTTTTTCCTCTGTAATATTCAAAGATTTTGATATGATAAGAATAGAAACCCCATTTGCCTCCATACCTAAAACAGCTTCCACTTCTTTTTCATCTTTCCCTTGCGCTATTCCCTTCTTCAATCCATCATTTTCTGCCGTTTCAGTAACCTGCTTTATCCCAATATAACTCAATCTACTTTTCTCATAATCTTCACGTTGCTGTTTTGAAAAATTCGCTACTTCTGCAGTATTAAAAGCCTGTGCAAAAACAGATTCATTCAAGATTTGTGGTATATCGTTCATTTTTTCCAAATTTTTCAGAAAATACGCCCACTTATCAAAATGTGATGCCAACTCCGATTCCGTTTTTTTAAATGCAGGCATCTGCAAAAATATCAACCCCAACTTTTCATAAAACGGATTATCATATTGGTCTTTTAGCATAACATAACGATGAAATTCTGCGTTTTTTTCAGGCTCGTACCAAAAATCTAAGACGGCTATAAAATAAATTGCACTCAATTCAAAGTTCCATTCCCCTCGTTGCGCTTGCTCTCGTATAGGATAGGTAAGGTAATACATCATCCTATCTTTGAAAAAATCCACTTTAGCCTTTTGCATCTCCACGATAAATCGCTCGCCACTTGCCGATTTGCAGTGAATATCAAAAAACGCCTTCCGTTCTTCCATCTTATCTGGCAGTTGTTCTACATTTTGAAACGTCAAATCTGCAATTTGATGATGAAAAGGTAATAACTGATTCAAAAAATCAATTAACAATGCCTTATTTCCTTCTTCGCCAAACAGTTTTTTAAAACCAAAATCTGTATATGGGTTGATATATTTTGCCATAATTTTATCGTTTTATTTATAACACAAATATATAACCTTTTTTCCAAAAACACCTAAATTTTTGTTGTCGTATCACTCAACGACCGATTCTATTTAAGCTCTGCCTTTACCTTATCCGCAAGTGCATCAGCTTCTGCTTGCGACTTTGCCTCTGTATAAATACGCACAATCGGCTCTGTATTTGAGCTACGTAAGTGTACCCATGAGTCGGAAAAATCTACTTTTAAGCCATCTACCTCATTGATTTTCTCGTCTTTATATTTTTCTTTAAACGCAGCAAACATGCTCTTAATGTCTTGTCCTTCTGCCAAATCTATTTTTTGTTTAGACATAAAATAGCTTGGATAGGTAGCCCTCAACTCCGAACAAGTCTTACCACTTTTTGCCAAAAAAGACATAAATAAAGCAATTCCCACCAAGGCATCACGCCCATAATGCAGTTCAGGCAAAATAATGCCGCCATTTCCTTCGCCGCCAATCGCTGCATCATGGCGTTTCATAATTTCAGTTACATTTACTTCGCCCACCGCAGACGCATAATAACGACAACCATGTCTTTCTGCCACATCTCGCAAGGCACGACTTGACGAAAGATTGGAAACCACAGGCGTTTTGTGATGCTGCAACACATAATCTGCCACAGCAACCAAGGTATATTCCTCCCCAAACATTTCCCCATTTTCATCAATAAAGACCAACCTATCCACATCAGGGTCCACCACAATGCCCAGGTGTGCGTTTTCTTGTCGCATCACTTCACAAATATCTGTCAAGTTTTGTTTTAAAGGTTCAGGATTGTGCGCAAACCAACCCGTAGGTTCGCAATGCAATTTTACAATATCTGTTACGCCCAAAGCCTCCAATAACATAGGCACAAAAATACCCCCACTGCTATTCACGCCATCAAGTACGACTTTAAACTTCTTTTTCGCAATAGAATAGGTATCTACCATGCTCAACGCACAGATTTTGTCAATATGTTGATGAATATAATCGGTAACAGGACGTATTTTGCCCAAATTTTTGACTTCCGCAAAACGATATTGATTTTTTTCTACCAAATCCAAAATCTCTTGCCCGTCTTTTTTGGTAACAAATTCGCCTTTGTGATTGAGCATTTTGAGCGCATTCCACTCCACAGGATTATGAGAAGCGGTAAGAATGATGCCGCCCGCTGCCTTGTAATCAGGCACAGCCATTTCTACCGTAGGCGTTGTAGAAAGCCCCAAATCTATGACCTCAAAACCCAAACCTACCAATGTATTTGCCACTAAATTATGCACCATTTCGCCCGAAGGACGTGCATCTCTGCCCAATACTACCACATTTGCCGCATGACGAGAGCGCAGCCAAGTGCCATAAGCAGCCGCAAATTGTACAATGTCTATGGGCGTAAGATTTTTGTGGGGCAATCCGCCTATCGTTCCCCGAAAGCCAGAAATAGATTTTATGAGTGACATAATATGTTGATATTTTACGTAGATTTGTAGTAATTGAAACGCAGATATAAGCAAATTTTTATGCAAAAATTGCGAGGCAAAGGTAAGATTATTTCTTGGCTTTTGTTTTGTTAGGGCTAAAAAAACATGGCTTTCTCATAAAAAATTAAACCACAAAGTTCACAAAGAAAAGCTAACACAAAGAATACAAAGTATCCTATTTTTCTATCAATTTTTTTGTTCTTTGTGAATTCTTTGTGAACTTTGTGGTAAAATTTGACATTTTTATTCAACTATTTTTTTATGAGAAAGCCATACT
Organism: Bacteroidota bacterium; assembly: GCA_013298365.1. Classification (GTDB taxonomy): domain Bacteria; phylum Bacteroidota; class Bacteroidia; order J057; family J057; genus JAAFHL01. The sequence continues at coordinate 10,869 of JAAFHL010000066.1, forward strand.
AAAAAAACGCCCTCCTTGAAAAAAGAAGGGCGCAATATGACAAGAAGATGCAATCGTTATTATTTAATACGCTTAATTTCCAAGATGTCATTAGGGTCAAAAGTTGCCCCTTTTACATCGGCAGTAGCTACTATAGAAAAACTTGATTTTTCATTTGTTGCAAATTGTGCCATTTTGCCCAATCCGCCTAATACGCCACCTTTGCCTGCAAGGTCTTCATTGCTTGATTTTGCATAAGAAAAAGCCAATTCAAAAGGCAATGATTTTGTTTCTCCACTTTTCATTTCAAAACCTGGTAATTTTACTTTACCAATCGAAAATGTTTTTTCGGTTTTGTCATCTCCACGTCCCTCTGTCCAGTCTTCTTTTAACTCGATTTCCACATATTCCAATATCTGGTCGCTTTTTGCAGTAAGATTTACCGAACCTTTAATAAGTCCATCTTCTGTTTTGAAGGTTGAAGGAGCTTCGACTTTTACGGTTATCGTTCCTATTCCGAAGAATTGTTTAATTTTGTTGAAAAATGACATGGCTGCTTAGTTGAGTTATAAATAATGAATTAATACATTTCTAGCAGTAAAATGGGAATTTTCTCACTTTTATGCTTTAACTTATGAACAAAGATAGCAAAAAAGTGCGTATTTATAGTAATAAAAAAAACTTCCTACATGCAAACCACCTTTTTAGATAAGCTATTTACACAGATATAAAAAAAGATAGAACAGATATAAAACACTATTTCAAGGCAGGACTTTCTCCTAAAAATAGTGTGTTTTGTCTTAAATAAGTAGCAGCATTAACTTTGCGTTACTTAAACGCCAGTATTTTTCACCACGCTATAATCTTTTTGAACAATAATGTCTGCATTTTTGCTTTGTACTGAAATAATTTGATGCTCAATTTCCAATACCTGATTAGTAAATTCGCTAATGACATCTCTGCCCCGTTCCAAACGTTGTGGTAAAGTGTCTTTATAATCTCGTTTGATGAAAATTTTTGCAGCCATTTCTGTCAAAAGACTTACATACGTGCCTTCTATGATAAGGATTTGAATATCTGTCAAATATCGGATTTCGGGTAAAATAAGGTTTTCGTGATAATTCACTAAAGGCTTGTTTATTATGTCTTTTTTTGCTAAAAAGTCGGCTATATGCGACTGCAACAAAGCTAAATTCACTTCTTGTGTACCAACCCATGCTAGGTCAGCCACTCTTTTTTGGTGATTTGTATTAGGTGGAAAGAAAAAATAGTCGTCTTGATGTAAAATTTCTGTTTTGATGCCTTTTTCATTGAGTAAATTAGCGAGACAAACCGCCGTAATCGTTTTGCCACTTCCCGATTCTCCTGCAATGCTGATACAATATCTTTGTGTTTGATAATGAGGCATTTGTGTTTGAAGCAATTCCCAAATATCATTTGCTGTTTGATAATATTCGGGTTCTATGGTAAATATATCGCCTATCATGGAAATAGTTGAAAGTTGAAAATGGAGAGTTGAAAGTTAAAATTGAGCATTTTCAATTTTTTATTTTTTATTACTTTTGATAAATAAAACTGCTATTGCTGCACAAATCAGCAATGCCCCTGCCAAGCGAATCACATTTTCAGGATTGCCACCCAACCATGTTTTGTAGTACAAAGGCAAAGTGAAAATCTGTATCATCATCGGAATCACAATAAACATATTGAAAATACCCATGTAAATACCCGTTCTTTGTGGCGGAATACTGCCTGCAAGCATGATATAAGGATTGCCCATGATACTCGCCCAAGCAATGCCTATGCCTATCATCGGGATAAAAAGCAGCCATTGTTCGCAGATAAGCGGAATACATAACATGCCAATTCCTGCCAAAGTGAGGCTAAGGCTATGACTACGAGATGCGCCCCACTTATTGGTAAGAGGCACTAAGGCAAAAGCGGCAATAAACGCCACAAAATTGTAAAAACCGCCTACTTGTCCATTTATCAAAACTGCATCTCTAAATCCTTCGGAAGCTTGGTCGGTTGTGCCAAAAAAGGTGGTAGAAATAGAAGAAACAATATATTGCCAGTAACAAAAAAGCGCATACCATTGAAAAAATTTCACAACAGCTAATTGCTTCATAACAAGTGGCATCTCCTTGATTGCCAATACAATGTCTTTTAGGGTTTGTGCAACGCCTACGGGATTTGCATTTATTTCTGCCAATTCTGCTTCGCTCAAAGGCTGTTCTTTTGTGGTTTTTACTGACCATAAAATGGCTGCAATAGAGAAAAACGCACCTATCACAAAAGCGACAATGGTTGTATAAGGAATGTGATGCGAATTGACAAGGTCTTTATTTAAGCCAAAAAAGATAAGAATACTGGGCGTGAGATAGGAAAGCGTTTGCCCCAAACCTGTGAAAGCACTTTGCGTTAAAAAGCCTGTAGAATGTTGGTTTTCAGGGAGTTTATCGCTCACAAAAGCTCGATAAGGCTCCATTGTAATATTGTTTGCTGCGTCCAATATCCAAAGTAAACCTGCTGCCATCCACAAACTACTGCTAAAAGGCATAAAAAACAAACCTATGCTACACAAAACAGCCCCTATCAAAAAATAAGGCGTTCTACGTCCCCACCTGCTTACTGTTTTATCGCTCATTGCCCCCACAATCGGTTGCACGATCAAGCCCGTAACAGGTCCTGCAAGCCACAAATAGGGGAGACTTGCCTCATCAGCTCCCAAATATTTGTAAATAGGACTCATATTGCTTTGTTGCAAGCCAAAGCTATATTGAATGCCGAAAAAACCGACATTCATGTTTACAATTTGCCAAAATGAGAGAGATGTTTTATTCATTATGATAGTATTTTTAAGTTCTCGCAGATACACACAGATTTAACCGCAGATGAACGCTGATATTTTTAAGATAATCTATGAAAATCTGTGTCTTTTTAATCTGCGTTCATCTGCGAGAAACCAAAATCCAGCATCAAAATCCCCGCAGCCGAAAAAGTCAGGTTTTTTACGCCCCCTACTTCGCCTGTCAAAGAATGAATATACTCATGCATATTATATTCATTATCAATATATAAAACTTCGGAAAGTTGGTTTAATATATCGTTTATCAGGTCTTTTTGCCCCCATTTCGCTGCTGCCAAACCCAGCCACCCCAAAGTCATGAGCCAAATTCCGCCATTGTGAAATGCGCCAGGTGCATTTTTGAAACGATACAGATAATGTGCTTGAAGTTGCTGCCATTCAGGATTTTTTTCGTCAATTATCGGAAAAAAAGTAGGCATGAGCTTTGTTTTTTGAGCTTGTATAATGGCTTGTATATAAGAAAAAACTTGTATCGCTTGCGCACTTGTGGTAATTTCGCTATCCAAAGCCAAGGCATTTCCAAACAAATCAAAGCGAGTGTCGTAGCCCGTAGGCGACATGCTACACAGCCAATAGGGAAGGTTTATGTCTTTTTTCTTGTCAAAAAGTGCTTCATGATAGGTATTTACAGATGTTTCTACCCCATTTTTGCCCCAATAATTAGCAGAAAGTACTGCAAAAATCTGCTTAGATTTTGCTAACCAATCTTCTCTTTGCCACTTTTCTCCCGCCAATTTCAAGGCTTTTGCCCGCAAGACTTGGTCGTATAAATTGTATCCTTGCGTAACATATTCGTCCGCCCAGTTGCCTCCTGTCGGCACATACATCAAGCCTCTGCCATTATACTCCCATGCTTCCAACAAATTTATGGCGTTCACTACCCCCAAATACAAATCTGATGAAGCAATTATATCGGCTGTCCAAGCTGCACCCATTATCCACCAACACACCGAATCTAGGCGAGGCGCAAGCGTTCCATAACTTACCGTTTCTATTTTCCCCTCCGCAGAAACGCCTACATTTGAAGGGATTTGTCCATTTTTGCCTTGCGCTGCCCACAAGGTTTGAACTGATTTTACCAAAGCTGCTGTTATCTTTTCATCTTTTAGCAAGATACCTACACTTCCTGCAATCACC
>JAAFHL010000067.1:0-13735 GCA_013298365.1 Bacteroidota bacterium
GCGTATAGACCACAAATCGGAATGGGATAGCCTCAATCCACAACATTCGCCTTTGGAGAGTTTGGCGATTGTCGATTTTTTGCGACAACAATATTTTTTTTTTTCATAAACTGCCTATCTGTATAGATAAAACCATTGTGGGCTTTCGTAGCCCTAAAAAGAAACGAAAACAATATGTTAAACGCTGATTTTTTGGATTTTATGAATAAACGCAGATTAGATTTTGAAGCCTAATCTGCGTTTTTATCATATAATGGAAATACTTTCTTTTTTAAGCATAAATTGTCGCTTATTTTTCAATATTACCCCATGTCCAATTTTTTTGCCACCTTCTTGCAAGGTAAATAAAGTGAGTTATGCTATTGCAAAGCCTGTATATTGCCGCATTTGAGGAGAGTAAAAACCAAGCACAATTTCATTAGCAGGAATGCCCAATGTAACCAATTCTTCAGCTACTAAAACATCAGTATTATTTACCCATAACCATACTTTTCCGTCTTCTTTTATTTCAAAACTAAAAATAACTACATATTGAAATATGTTTTTTTCCCAGTGCATACGGGTAACTTGATATAAATGCCTTTCTTTATCTATCATAAGTTGATAGGTAGCACTTGCCTCTTCTCTGCTATGTACATATTCTGATAAATAAGTACATAGGATTTTTTGGTTTTTGTTTAATTTTTGAGCCATTGTATGATAGTATTTGTTTCTATGTTAAACACAATCAAGTGAATATGATAGTGAGATAATGTTAAGACTGTAGCCTCTTTTGTGAAAAACTTGTAATAAACCTCATCAGGTACAGCTAAAAACAATTTTCTTTCAGGTTCTTTTATAGACATAAATAGCACATAGCCTAAATATTGACCTAATGCACGATTAAATTCATGTGCAATAGAAGAGGCAACAAAGCTTTTAATTTCTATTGCTATTTTGGTTAGTGAGCCTGTCAAACTGTCTTCTTTTTCTGCTGCAATTAATTTTTCTGCTGCTAAATCAACTTCATACACAGGTGAATCTAATACACTTAAAAAATAAGGGTCATTAGTAATTTTCCACCCTTCCTTTATAAGAGCCTCTTTTACACATTGATGATGTATATCTTTTGCCATTGTTTATTTTATTTCTCACAAAAGTATAGATATTTTTGAAGTTTTCCAAAATAATCTCATATTTAATCGTCCCAGTTTGTGCAGTTATTGAGCATTCAGAAATACCTGCACAAAGGCAAGCTATTTAGCGCAGATTAGGTTTTGAAGCCTAATCTGCGAAATCTCTTTTCATCTGCGAGAAACCCAACTCAATGCGCCCCACAACTACATTTCCCATGTTCAAAACTATGCGTATCTTCATGCCATTCAAATGCTTCCGAAGATTTGCCATTTTCCCAGAACAAAGGTTTGATTTTTTTGCTATAATTGCCTGTTTCTTCCAAGGTTTCGGCATTATAGATACGCCCATTTTTCATCACATATTGAATAGCTTCCGAATTGCGAATGTCTTGCAAAGGATTTTTGTCCAAAATAATGAGGTCTGCCAATTTCCCTTTGGAAAGCGAACCCAACTCTTTTGTCATGCCAATATAATCTGCGCCATTTTGCGTAGCACAGCGCAAAGCCTCCATATTTGACATACCGCCTTGCTGCAACATCCACAATTCCCAATGTACGCCCATGCCTTGCAACTGTCCATGTGCGCCCAAGTTTACCTTTGTTCCAGCCTTTGCTATCGCATTACAAGCACTTGCATTTTGAAAATGTCCGTATTCTTCGTCAGGAGCTTTTGTGCGGCGGCGTGAACGCTCATCAAGAATCGCACGAGGCGTATAGCGCAAAAGTTTCTTGTTTTCCCATACATTTGTCTTGTCATACCAATAATTTTCGCCCCAAATTCCGCCATAGCCCACAATCAAAGTTGGTGTATAGCCCACTTTTGTTGCGCCCCACAATTTCTGCACATCTTGATAGACTTGCGAAACAGGAATCGAATGTTCTACGCCTGTATGTCCGTCCAAAACTTGTGTCATGTTGTGGAAAAAAGTAGAGCCACCTTCGGGATATACGTTCATATTCAACTCCTTAGCAGCAAGCAAAATTTGTTGCTTTTGGTCTCTGCGAGGCTGATTGTAGCTTTTTACCGAAAATGCGCCCACCGCCTTCATTCTGCGCAAATGACTACGAGCATCATCAATGCCATTTACAATCGCTTTGAAATCGCCATCTGCCCCATACAAAATCGTTCCCGTAGAGAACACACGAGGGGCAAGCATTTCGCCACTTTCTATGGCTTCTGCCTGCGAAAAGACCATTTCTGTATCATTTGAAGGGTCGTGTGTGGTTGTTACGCCGTAGGCAAGATTCGCCAAATACGACCATTGTTGTTGTGGAGAAATGCCACCGCCCCCTGCACCGAGATGCGCATGTACATCAATCAAGCCCGGCATAATGGTTTTTCCTTCGCAATTTATCGTTTTTATGTCCGCAGAAAACGTTTTTTCGCCTTCGCCAATCTCTACAATTCTGTTTTTTTCTACTAAAATGTAACCTTTTTCAATCACTTTGTCGCCTTCCATTGTGATGATACGGGCATTTGTCAAAGCGATTTTGCCATCAGGTACATCAGATTTGAGTTGCAAACCGATTTTGATGCCTACGGTGTCAATCGGCGGTAAAGAATCTTTTGCACCTTCTACCCAAGTAAAACAGTCAGTAATTTTGCGAGAAAAATATTGCGGACCCATCACCCAATGCAAGGTTTTGCTATCGCCCGCCCAATGCAAACAAGTGCCTACATCTCTTGTGAGTTTTTTGACGGGAACTGCTTTTGTATCCGCAGAAAGGTCAAGCGTCTGTCCTGTTTGTGGGAAAGCCACAATATAAGCTTGAAATAACTCTGTGAAAGCCAACCAATTCCCATCGGGGCTAATGCTAAAATTGTCGCCATATTTGGTTGTAGCAATGGTTTTCGTTTCTTTTTTCTCCAAATCCATCATTTTGTAAGACTTCGACAAACCTCCGCCATCTTGAAAATAGAGTTTTTTTCCATCGGGTGAAAGAGCCATATTATAGCCATTTTTGCTAATCAGCACTGAACTGCCTCGCAAATCTGTTTTGTAAATGCCTGGTTTTTTGCCGTAAGTATAGCCTAAGACGCTATTTCCACTTCCTTTGCGATAAAAAACTTGATTTTGAACCATTTGTGGCTCATAATAAAAGCCTTTTTCTAAAGTAATTGGACTTCCTTTTTTGCCTATTTCGCTGACATTGATGGCAGAAATACCTCCTTTTTCTTCATCACTCCAAGTTGTATAAACAATGCTTTTGCTATCTGCGCTGAAACTTGGCTCAAATTCAAAATGCTTGTCAGCCGTCAAACGAGCAGGTTTTCCGTTTGGTAAATCCTTGATATACAAATGCCCTGCGGCATTGAAAACCAAATACTTTCCATCTGGAGAAGTTTTGGCATGGCGAATCATTTTGGCTTCAAATTCGGGGTGGAAAGGCGTTTGTGGGCTGTTTACTGCCTCTACAAAAGTTTGTTTTACATTCGCTTTGAAAGGAATTTCTGTAAAATCATTCGCTTTTTCTGCGTTTACATTCCACAATTTTCCCAAACCATAAATCACAATTCTTTTGCCATCGGGCATCCAATCGAAGTTGGGATATACCCCAAAAATCGCCCATGTTTCTTGTTGGTCTCTGATGAGTTTGTCAAAAATGGGATATTCTTCGCCTGTTTCTAAGTCATGAATATACAGAACAGACTGATAACGAACCCTTTTCACAAAAGCCACTTTTTTGCCATCAGGCGAAACCTGCGGACGACATGCGCCACCGCTTCCACCTGTAAGCTCCGACAATTCGCCCGTAGCCATATCGTACTTGCGAATCACATAAATTTGCCCATTCGGGTCTTTATTATATTGAAAATAGCCGCCATCACTCATGTCTTCGCTATAAAACAAGGTCTTGCCATCGGGCGAAATACAAGGCTCACCAGCGTCCATTTGGTCGTTTTTGCGTTTGGTAAGCTGTACGCCAGAACCGCCTGTAATATGATACATCCACATTTCGCCCGCCCCCAAAGAACGACCTGCCGTAAAATGCTTGCGAGCAATGATGTATTTTCCATCGGGAGTCCATACTGCATTATTCAACAAGCGAAAATCCTCTTTGGTAATTTGCTTTTTGTCAGAGCCATCTTTTTTCATGTACCAAATATTGTCCCCACCTGCTCTATCCGAAGTAAAGCTAATGTATTGACCATCAGGGCTAAAACGAGGTTGAACCTCATAAGGCATACCTTCTGCGATACATTTCGCTTCGCCACCTGTGATAGGCATCACATATATATCACCCAACAAATCGAAGGTAATTTCTTTGCCGTCAGGACTTACATCAAGGTTCATCCAAGTGCCTTCTGTGGTGGTAAAAGCCACTTCTTTTGACGGTCCAAAGGGTTTTGTAACGTCCCATTTTGGTTTTTCGTCCGTTTTAGGTTTGTCTTTTTCGGCTGATTTTTTTTGCGAAAAAAGTGGAAATACTGCGAGCATGGCGCAGAGAAGGAGGAAATTTTTAGTCATATTTTCAGAATTGGAAATTTGCTTACTTTGTCGTTTTTACAAAGTATTAGTAACAAAGATAAGGAGAAACTGCATATTTAGGGAGATAAAGAATAATTTTTTCACATGTTTTGAGATATTGCCGCACAAATACTGCATAAATTCCTGTTGTCCCAAAAAAAATGCACCCTATAAGTCAAATTTTTCACTTACTTTTGTCTCTCAGATTCTCAGAGGCATAGCACATATTTTCGCAGCCTCAAAAAGAGCATACTATTCACTGATAAATAAATATATGAGATTACTCGTTTTTTTAATACTATTGCTTCCTTTTTTGCTATTGGGACAAACTGCTCGTGTACAAGGTCGTATTTCCGACCCGCTCAATAAACCTGTAGAAGGTGTGCAAATTGAAGTATTAAAATATGGGATTTTTGCAACGTCTGATTCCTTGGGGAGATATAGTGTTACGATTCCTGTTACAAAACCTACCAAAGTGCAACTTGTTTTTACAGCTTTGCAGTATGATAGTGCCATTTTGGAGTTGGAAATTCGCAATAACAATGTCTATGATAAACCCATCAAAATGACAGATTATAAAACGAAAGATGTTGTCATCAAAACTACTAAAAATATACCACAAATCTTAATTATTCCGATTACACCTGAAGAAGCTGCCAAAATTCCAACTATCAACCCTTCTGTGGAGTCCATCTTATTGGCACAACCTGGCGTGGTGGGAACAAGTGAGTTTTCTTCGCAATACAAGGTGCGTGGCGGCAACTTTGACGAAAATTTGGTGTATGTAAATGGCATAGAAATTTATCGCCCTTTTTTGGTGCGCTCTGGACAAATGGAAGGCTTAGGCTTTGCTAATCGTAGCATGACCGATAATATTGCCTTTTCTACAGGTGGTTTCCCTGCGCAGTATGGCGACAAACTTTCGTCTGTGTTAGACATTACCTATCGTCAGCCCAAGAACTTCAAAGGTTCAGCGGAGTTAGGGATTATTACGAATACCCTTCATTTAGAAGGTATTAGCAAAAATAAAAAGAACCCTGATGAGTTAGGAAAGTTTACCTATTTATTGGGCGCAAGGTATTTTACCTTAGGCTATTTGCTCAACAGTTTGGAAACAAAAGGCAATTATAAACCTGCTTTTGGCGATTTGCAAGGTATGTTTACCTACGTTCCCAAAAGATATACGCCAAGAGCTGATACGATTATTCGCAAAGATGGTACACAAGATATTATCTATAATTCTGTAGAAAAATGGAAATTTACAGGTTTTTTTGTGGGAAATAGAAACAAATACCTTTTTATTCCGAGAGAAGGAGAAGCGACTTTTGGCTCGGTACAAAGTGCATATCGCTTGCAAACGGCGTTTGAAGGGCAGGAAGCGGTAACCTATAACACCGTTTTAGGTTCTTTGATGGCAGAAAATCGCCCTAATTCTCGTTGGAAAATGCAGCATATTTTGTCAGCATTTCGTACACAAGAAGCAGAATTGTTTGATGTAGAAGGGGGCTATCGTTTGAGCGAATTGAATACCAATTTTGGCTCAGAAGGTTTTGGTGAAGAAAGTTCTGCTTTGGGAACGGGTTCTGTCTATCATTATGCTCGCAATTTCTTGCAAATGAATGTAGTAAGTGCAGAAACAAAAGGCGAATGGCTTAATGCAAACAATTACAGACGTAAAGTCTTTTGGGGGGTAAAAGGCGAAATGCACTTTATCAAAGATGCTTTAAAAGAATATACTTTGTTTGACTCTGCCCAATATGTGAGCAATCAAAACCAAGAATTTGACGTGATAGAATATCTCAAAGGCAGCGTCACAATTCAGCGGGAAATTATAAGAGCCTATTACCAAGAAGAACGGGTATTTGGCAAAAAACAGGCGGCATCACTCACGTATGGCGTGCGTTACACGTATGATAACTATATCAAACAAGGTATGACAAGTCCTCGTGTGCAGTTTATATATGATTTTTCTAAGCGAAATCCTAATCATCAAGTGCGTTTGCGTTTGGCAAGTGGCGTATATCATCAGCCACCTATTTATCGAGAATTTAGGGAACGTAGTGGTGCTTTGCAAACAAATCTTACGCCGCAAACTTCTATTCATTTTATTGCAGGTGCAGATTATACCTTCAAGGCTTGGGGACGACCTTTCAAACTTTTTTCGGAAGCCTATTACAAATATCTATACAATATTATTCCGTATGAGGTTCAAAATGTGCGAATTAGATACTACCCCGATTATCAATTGCCTGGCTATGCCTACGGACTTGATGCAAGGGTAAATGGGGAGTTTATCAAGGGGCTGGAATCGTGGATAAGTGCGAGTTATCTCAAAACAAGTGAGCGTTTGAGCGACACTTCTGACATCTATATTCCTCGTCCAACGGACCAAAGATTTACTTTTGCGATGTATTTTCAAGATGAATTGCCCATGAATCCGACTTACAAGGCACATATTAACTATGTGTATGGCTCAGGGTCACGATTTGGCTATCCTTATCTTTTTGAAGAAAGAACCGTTTATCGTTTTCCCTCTTATCACAGAGTAGATATTGGATTTAGCAAAATGATTATTTTCCGCACAAAGGACCAAATGGAAGCCCGCAAACATGGCATTTCTTCGCTTTGGGCAACTGCGGAAATCTTCAATTTATTTGGGCGTTTTAACACAGTAGGCTATCAATGGGTGCGAGACATTAACAATCGCTATTGGTCTGTGCCGCAGCATCTTTCTGCAAGATTGATAAATGTAAGAATGATTGTGCAGTTTAAGTAAAAAACGTTTATGTCAGCTAAATATGTTTTCCAAAGAAGATTTTATGGCAAAGTATCGTCAGCTTGATGTACACATTCCTAAGTGTACCGAAAGGAGCGATGTCGAACTGCGGGGCTGTGAAAGGCACTTTTCAGCCCTCGATTCGCATTATATACCAATGTTTTCTACATTATTGGGTAAAAAATAGGGTTCATGCTATTCATAAAATGCTGCCAGTGTTTAACCCTCTTCACCAAAAGTAGAAAGGATTATGCGCTGGCAGCATGACAGGATACCTGTTTTTTTAAAGAATTATTTTATTCCTTTATCCATTTTCTTACACCAAATGTACCATTTTTGTCATATATTTTTACAATATAAATGCCTTTTAATAAACCATTTACATCAACTGAAATTTCTTGTCTATTATAGGTATTTTGATACACATTTTTTCCTGTGATATCTGTAATTTCTACTCGAATAATTTCAGCAGAAGAAGATACATTTAAGGTGTTTTCACCTGGATTAGGATACAAATTATAAGAAAATGTAGCATTTGGGGAGGAAATACTTGTGCTTACGCTAGGAAAACGAGCTTTTTTTGCCCCCATACAGTTTTGGTAATGTCGCATTAAATCAAAATACAGTCCATTTGTATTGCTAACGGTTTGCTGACTTACCATATTACCCGATGCTATATCAACGCCTACAAGTCCATTCTCTCCTTGAAAATAATAGACTTGTGTGTTCGGATTGATGGTTGCACTCGCATTCAAAGAAAAGCCGGAGCCTAATGAGTTGGTAGAAATTGTGGTGATTGCGCCTGTTGTTGGATTGATTGTTCCAAGCAAGAGACTCGCTGAATCTAAGTCTAGCGAGAACATGGTAGAGTCAAATGATAAATAAGTAGTATCATAGAAGTTCTGCCGCACCAAGCCATATATCATGCTATCAGCACAATTAAATACCATATTATCGAAGTAAATACCTTGTGCAAATGACGTAGTAGGATTGCTATATACTGCACCGTTGTACATATCTACCCCCATAAGGGTATTTCCAGTCGAATAATAATAAATCATCTGATAAGGGTCAAGGACAGAACCCGCATTAATAAGAATACCTGATGCAATGGAATTTGCAGAAAGTAGCGAAATTGTACCTGTTGCGGGATCAATATTTGACAAATACACCTCACCTGTATTTGTTGCAGCTATATACCTTCTTGCCAAGCCATAAATGAGGCTATCGCTATTATTGAAGTGCGGAAAGTCGAAATAGAATTGACCTAAAGGATGGTTCAACGGCGCAGAATTAGTTACATTTCCTGTAACCAAGTCTATGGACTCAATCGTATTATAACCAAAATAATGGAATGTGCTTGTGTAAGGATTTAGTGCAGCACCGCCAATGCTCATCATTAGCCCTACACTTTGTGTACTCACATTCGTAGCAACACCTGTAGCAGGGTTTATGGTTGCAAGATACAAGTTGTTTGGGTCTCTCGCTAATCCATACACATTATTATTGATTTGAGCATAAATTCCTGTATGGAAAAGCAAGAAAAAAAAGAAGTAAATGACTGTTTGTTTCATATAAAATTAAAACTTAATTTGTTTAGTGATTCAAACGTTTTATTGAACAAAATGGTTGCCATTATTAGATGATTTGGATTTACATTCAGCATTTGCGCAAAAAAAGAAAGTGCCTTTTAGGTAAAAAGCACTTATACACGACAAAATCTGTATGAAATAAAAATTATTGCTCCATAAATTTTTGCCTGGTTATCCAAAAAGAATGGTCAAATTTAAGCAATAAAATCAATATATATACTTTTTTCCGTACTTTTGTATTTTAAAAGTATAAAAATATGGCAAAGCAAAAAGAAAATTATCCTAAATGGACATTAGGTGCTTTAGTAGAAACATTTGGTTTGACAAGCATTGTGCTTGATAGGCAAGACTATCCTCTGTTATCTACTTGGCTTGCTGCCACAACAGAATTGGACGCATTTGAAGAAAAAGAAGTAGAAGAACTAAGGCTTGCACTTGTAGAAGATGTAGAGAACTGGGACGAAGAAGATTTGAAGATGAGTTTTATCTCTTTTATTCTTCGTTTGTCAAAGTATTTGGTAAAAAGAACACACTATCGGGCATTTTTTGAGAAAACAATTACAGCCACGCTTGCAGATTATGTATTGACTACAAAGCCAGACATGATGCTGGCAAAACGGGTAGAAGATGAATTACGTACCCCCTATTTTTGTTTCCATGAATATAAAAAGTCCTTGCCAGATAAAGACCCTCGTGCGCAGCTTATTCAAGATATGCTGATTGCTCAAACACTCAATGGCTCTTCAAAACCTATTTATGGCTGCTATGTAATAGGCAGGCATTGGTATTTTGTGGTTTTGAATCAAAGGGAATATGCAATTAGCCATGCGTATGATGCCACCGAAAAAATACACTTGCGAAAAATTATCGCTATTTTACGCTACTTTTGGGTTATTTTAGAAACAGATTTAGTGATTTAGGTTGTCTTTCCCAAAAGCGTGCGTTTGATATACATTTTTTATACAATTTTGCATTTGAATTGCAAAATTGTATAAAAAATAGCTTATTTCCAAATTTTCTGTAAGAAAATAATGGCTTTCTCATAAAAGATAAAAACACAAAGTTCACAAAGAAAAGCCAGCACAAAGAACACAAAATAGCCTATTTTTCTACACATCTTTGCGTTTTTTGTGAATTCCTTGTGAACTTTGTGGTAAAATTCAACCTTTTTATTTAAGTATTCTTTTTATGAGAAAATTATGGTAAGAAAACCCCCTTACCGCCGATTGATTTGCGAAGTAATCGTAGTATCTGTAATCGAAGTATCATCTGCCAATAAAAACGCCTTACTCAAAATAATAGACAGCATGGCATCTCCCTCAAAAGGCAAACGCACTTGATTTGCATTGTTATTTTGGCTTCTATCTGCAACAATACACAAATATTGGTCGTTTGGAGTCATCAAAATATTGCCGCTGCCAATATGGATTTTATAGGTTCTGATTTTTCCTTTTACGATTAAAAATTTGCCATCAAAACTGCATTGAGATGCGATTTTTAGGCGAGGAATCAATGCCTTTAAAATCTCTTTTCGATTTTTGGCGGCTTCGCCTAAGTCGGCAAAAGAATAGGCTTGCGAATAGTCGTAACCATAACTGCCTACGCCACTTTGCCAATTTGGGTCTGCGCCAATGCTGGTATTGCCAATAAAATAATCTACCTCTCGCATGATTTCGGAGAAAACAATCGCAGGTACATCACTCATTTTCAACTGTTTGCCTTCTTGATAAAAACGAACTTGGTCTGTGTGATGATATTCATGGAAACCATAATCTGTGGTTGCTGGTGAATTGTAATCTACAGGAGTCCAAAATTCTGCCCGCATATTCCACTTTTTGAGTTCCTTATTCGTAATTTCCCAACTGTATTTCCAGTTTTTGTGCTTGCACAAAAAAGAAAATAAGGATTGTCGAATCAGATGTGCGGCAAAGCGATTGGAATAGGTATCTGTTTTAAATTCGGCATCTGTTACGATATACACCTCCCGAAAAGCCTGCGAGAAGGGCTGTGTTATTTCCAATTCTAACAATAAACTTCTCCATTGAAAAATGTGTGCAGCCGAAGATGTTATTGGATGCCAAAGACTCACAAGGCTGTTTTCTGTTATCCAATTTACGGATTGTAAGTTTTCATCTTGCCATTTCCCTTCATAAAAAAATACATTTTTTACTTTTTCTCCCTCTTTTACCTGCCAAATTAAATGACTACTCAAAATATATAACAAAGGATTTTGCATATAAACTAAATCAAAATCTTTCATTTTCCATGCTCTTTTCTCCAAAAACATTTCTTCCATGCGTTTCCTTTGCGTTTTCAATACACTTTCCATTTCCTTCACTTCGGATTTCAATTGTGCAAGCGCATCTTTTTGATTTTTAGCTACTTGCATAGGCACTCTTGCCGAAACTGTCCATTCTGTGTCGTTTGCTTTTTTGGGAGCTTGCATCCATTTCCAAACAAAACTTTCTGCGCCTTTTACTTCAAATTCCATTTTTACCTCAGCAAATTCTTTTTTCAATACCACCTTTCCATTTTCTCTTATCAAACCAAAATCAGGGACACCAATTTCCTCCATTTCTTCGCCATTTTTGCCCATTTCTTTTCCATATTCCAAAATAAACTTATCTACTTTTTTGAGAATAGAAGGTTTTTTGATTTTTTGTTTGATTTTGGAAAGGCGAGGAATTGCTGATTTGAGTTCCATACAAGAAATAGAAAACAAACAAGGATGCAAGTAATTTTGCCAGTTTTTGATGGCAATATCTTCTATATCTTGGTGCAATTGCACATCATTGAGCCGTCCAGCAAACCAAATAATGCCACAAAATACGCCTTCGTTGTAATGATATAGCCAATAATTTCTTTTTTCTTTACTTGCTTTTGCAAAACTATCTTTTACAAAATGAACCGAAGATTTGATGAATTTCAACAACAAAATAGGGGCTAAATTCGCAGTATTTTCTTGTATAAGCCTGACCCATTTTTTGTCTGGCGTGGCTTTTTTGGTGGTATAAAATAATTGTACCAAAAAAGGTTGCCATTTTTCCTGTTCATTGGCAGGAATTGTCGCAATAAATTGATTGATATGAATGCCAAATGTATCCGTTTCTGAAAAAAAAGGAAGACAGATGCCTTCAATAATATGGTCTATTTTTTGATTAATTTCCTTAAAATCAGGATTTTGCAAAGGATTGCTTATTTTCAAATCTTCCAAAGTTTCCAAAAGTAGCTTTGTTTTTCCTTTTTCTAATATCAGCAATTCTATTTTTTTTAACAAAAAAGAAAAAGGCACAATTTCCGTAATATTCCAATCGTCTCTTTCTGCCTTGATATGTCTTGCCCAGTCTCTCAACTCCGTTTCAGAAAACTTCCAATCATTATTGTCCATCAAGATAGCTTTGCTGTTCTCATAAAATTGTAATTCTGTTTTTGGGCAAAAAAGGCGATTGCTTGCCTTGCCATGTAGCAAAATTAAGGACAAAAAACAATCCTTTTGAAATTGTGGTCTTTTGTTACGAATGTCATAATTATTTTTTACATAAAAGCTGCTTGTCGTTTGTGATTTCCATTCTTTGATAAAATCTATCACCACTAGTGATGGCTGAAATGTTTGAAAGGGAATAACTGGAGTATTCATATTAATGAGAGAATTAAATAGCTTGCTGCCAATTTGTTGGAAGATATGTATCATGATGATTTTTGTTTTTTTTACGCAGATTTTCGCAAATGAACACCGCAGATTTACACAGATAATTTGCGAAAATCTGCGTCTTCTTGCCATTGTCAGTGTCCTCACCATAGCCGTCAAGCTAAGGCGTTAAACCCACTCGTTTTTGTCTTGCGACAAAAACTGCCCTCCGAGGAGGGCATCTATTGCAAGGCTGAAAGCCTTTTGCATAAATGCCCTCTCGGGAGGGCAGCAAAAATGCTGGCAGTTTTGCGGGTGAGTTAAGCACATTGCACAAGATAGCTTGACGGCTATGGTGTCCTCACTGACAATGGCTTAATTTCAACCCCCAACCAAAGGGGTAAGTTTGAGAAAGGTAACTTTTGAGCGTTCAGTTAAAGTAAGCATTTCGTCCAAATTACTTACCTGTTTGTCATCTACTAAGAGAAAAAATCCATTTTTCTGAAAGGCAGCAAGTGCCAGCAAAGCCTGTTTTTCGGGGTCAATTTCCCGATTTGCCTTCATCTTAAAACCTACTTTTCCGCCATTCAAGATGCGCTCTGTCTCGGAGGGCTGAATGAGTCCGTAGAAGCAGTTGCTGCTTTCGAAGTGTGCGTTGAACTCGGCGACTTCTGCGTAGATACGCTTGCGAATGAGTTCTGCTGCGGAAATTGTACTTTCTGTGAGGCAGATTTCCAACTGATTTGAGACTTTTCCGATGTGAGATTCATCATAAATGGTAATGTTTTGTAGCATAGCGTGATACATGATATACTGTTTTATACGAGGAAAAGGAAAGTTTAGTTACATTTTTGAGTAAAAATATTGATTATTTTAGTATAAAAAATCTAAAAAGGATTTATTTTTAGTTTAGTTACTAATAAATGGCTTTCTTCTAAAAAATAAAACCACAAAGTTCACAAAGAAAAACCCACACAAAGTAGCTTGTTTGTGATAAATCTTTGTGTACTTTGTGAATCCTTAGATAACTTTGTGGCAAAATGTAATCTTTGGGTCAAGTACTTTTTTATGATAAAATCATTGGTGGTTTTGTTTTTTTGATAAGTCTTTCTTATATTTACGAAGTTTTAGGCGAAATTACTTTTTTATCTATG
>JAAFHL010000067.1:13745-14823 GCA_013298365.1 Bacteroidota bacterium
ATGCTGGAATGGCTACAGAATATTTGCTTGCGTTCAAACGCTTAACGTGTAGGCAAAAAAAAATAACAAGCATTATGCGTATTATTTACATACCAGGGTTTGGTGAAAAAGGCAGTATTTTTGACAAAATTGCGCCATATTTGGAGGCAGAAGAGCAATTATTTATAGATAATTGGGAAATGCTTGGAAATGCAGCAAGGAAAGATATCAATGTATTGAAATATGCCGCTGAATTGGTACAAAAATATCAAATAACGGCAAAAGATGTAATTATTGGACATTCAATGGGTGGTTGGATTGCGTTGCATATCAAGTATTTAATAAATTGCAGGATTGTGCAGATTGCCTCATGGACAAACCCTGACAGGGTTGTTTTATTGCTTAAAAATCCGTCCATTCTCTATTTTTTCACCAAAATGGGCTTGATGTTTAACCGATTTACTCGACAATATGCTGTAAATAGAGGCTATAAAGGAAAAGATTCATTACCCATATTTGTAGAAACCTTTGAGAGGCTTAGAAAAGGCAATAAAAATAATGTTATCAATCAGTTGCGGCTGATTCTCACGCCTATACACGAAAAAATAACGGTTGTTCCTGACATTCGTATTCATGCAAAGGCGGATAAAATCATTCGTTTCCCAAAAGAAGCATGTCATATTGTTTCTGGCGACCATTTTACCCTTTATACGCAGCCCGAAGAAGTATATCGCCCTATTTTGGCATGGTTGCGAAGCTGTAGTTTTACATAAAAGGGGCGTTTTTTCATTTTTTTGAAAAAATATTTGGATTTCTCAACAAAGACATTTAATTTTATGTCGCAACTTTCAATTTATAATATTCAACTTCAACGCAATATAAACATGCCTTTTATTCCAATAAAATCCGATATATCTGATATGCAGCTTGGGCTGTGGCACATCACCGAACCCGAAGATTATTATTTACAACGCCTCAATTTATACGAAAATGAGCAACAACGTTTGGCAAAAATTATTCACCCTCAAAAACGGTTGGAATGGCTTTCGAGTCGCCTTTGCCTCAAAACCTTACTCAATATTCGCCGAAAAGTAGAATC
>JAAFHL010000068.1 GCA_013298365.1 Bacteroidota bacterium
TCACATTTGTAATTACAAATGTGAGTGGTACGTATATAGATACACTCGAAAGTGTATCTATATACGTACCACTCACATTTGTAATTACGCCATCGGGCAGTTGATAGACTTGTCCTTGACATATGTTGGCATTTAAGCTCAGATTAAAAAGAATAGGATTCACCGTAATGACATTGCTGTAGCAACTCAATAAAGCATTTCTTTCTGCCCGCAAACGATAATAATACACAACACCCGCAGGTGCAGTAATCGTATAACTTGTTACATTTCCTACATTCAGATTTTGATAACCTGGCAAAAAAGTAACAAAAGTAGGGTCGTCAGACACATCAAGTAAGTAACCGGTAGCCGTAAGTACTGCGCCCCACACAGCATTAAAAGTAGTACATTGAATATTTTGCGCATTTTGTGCCACAGGTGTAGCAAGCGGATTGACAACCGTAAGTGTTGCCGATAAAGAAGTGCCGTAAGGTCCACCCCAGTTAATCGCCTCAATTCCAATCACATTATCTACACAGCCATTGAGCAAAGGGTCTATCTGATAGGTAAATGGTCCCGCAAACCAATCATTATGTCCGCCCAAAAACGTGCCATTAAAATACAGAGAGTATTCATTATCTGCATTAATGGTAATCGAACCTGTATAGGAATCTCCTACAGGAACAGTAAATGTTTTGCGCAAAAGAGCCGTATCTTGACTTAGCACAACGCCCGTAGCTTTCCACATACTTTGACTGCCTACCACCACAGGAATGGAATTTGAAGGATTTGGGCAAGAAACAAAGGGCCAAGCAGTAGCATTATAGGTCGGCAAATTCCAGCCAATTTGTGGCGGCGTTTCTCCCTGCCATGTAGGGTCGCTGACAATCGTAATGGTTTGGGCAAACATTAGATTTCCCCCAAACAAAAAGTATATAATAGATAAGAAGGCTATTTTTTTCATAATCATATATATTGAGGGGCTAAAATTAAGAAAACGAACAGATTAATCAAAATAAAATTGATTCATTGGTAGAAATCGGAACATTATCCGTATAAGACAAAGCCATTTCCTGCGATTTTTGCCCAAAACTGTGTAACAAATTTTCATTTTTTACTTGTCATTATTTGTGAAAAAAGTGTTTTTTTGCACTCATTAAGCTGAAAAGCAGAAATCGCTTGTCTTTTTAACAATTTTACTATCTAATGCTTATACAAATAAATAAAACCTAAAAAACAGGTAGAAATTAGTAAAAAAAGTGCGCAAAAACCGTACTTTTGTGTAGAAAACGTTAAAAAATCAAAAATAAAGCATTTTCGTTTTGCAGTTCTAATACTTCTCTCTATTTTTAGGGCGTTTTTGAGGAAAGATTGTTTTCTTTCCCTTTTCTTCTTGCATTCATAACTTATTTAAACAAATATTAACCAATTTTTTTAACAATTCACAAATTATGGCAGACGCTAAAGCAACAAACACATCTTCAGGTGCAGACGTACAGTCAGCAAGTCCGATGCGTGCGCTATTTCCATACCTTGCTATTGCAGCATGTGCGGTTGTAGCTTACATATTCTTCTATCAGGTGTGTGGAAATCCTGCAAACTTTGCAGACAACGACCCCGCAAAAGGACACCCACATGGTGTTTTGGGTACTATTTTTAAAGGAGGTTTTATCATTCCTATTGGTCTTACCTTGTTATTGACGATGTTTACGTTTACCGTAGAGCGTATGTTCACCATTTTGAAAGCAGCAGGTAGCGGAAATCTTGATGTATTTGTACAAAAAGTACGTATGGCTTTGATTAAGTCTGACATTGATGGTGCTGTAAAAATGTGTGATAAACAAAGTGGCTCTGTAGGTAGTGTAGTAAAAGCAGGACTTCGTAAGTACAGAGAAATGGAAGCTAATTCTCACCTTGACAAAGAGGAGAAAAAAGCAGCTATCCAAGCAGAATTAGAAGAAGCTACCATGCTTGAACTTCCTTCTTTGGAAAGAAATCTTTCTGTTTTGGCTACTATCGCATCTTTAGGTACATTGGTAGGTCTTATCGGAACGGTAATGGGTATGATTCGTTCGTTCCAAGCACTTGGTGCTGGTGGCGCACCTAACGCAGCCGAACTTTCTGTGGGTATTTCTGAGGCACTTGTAAATACCGCTATCGGTATCACTACTTCTGCTTTGGCGATTTTGTGCTACAACTTCTTCACTACTCGTATTGATGCAATGACCTATCGCATGGAAGAGGTAGGATACAGCATTGTTCAAACTTTTGACCAAAAACACTAATTCAGTGAACAGCGAACAGTGAACAGTTATCAGTGAAATCATTTGAAACATATCACTCATAACAACAAACTGGTAACTGACAACTGACAACTGCTAACTGATAACTGAAAAATTTTATGTCCAAAAAACCAAAACGGGGGGCACCAGCAATAGATATGACGGCGATGGTAGATGTGGCGTTTTTGCTATTGACATTCTTCATCTTGACAACCACAAGTTTCAGGGAAGACTCGTCCATAACAGTAGACGCACCTACTTCTGTTTCTACGATAACAGTAGAGGAGAAAGGCATCTTAACCATTCTTGTCTCTGATAGTGGTAAAGTGTTTTTAGGGTTCTCCGACATCATCACTCGTCAGAAAGTGCTGGCTAATGCCATTCAAAACAACAAAATCGTAGGTTTATCTGCCGAAGGCGCACGTTTATTTTCTACCATGGAAAATTTTGGTCTCCCATTCAATGCGTTTCCTACGTATTTGGATAAAATGACCGATGAGCAGCGCAAAAAAACAGAGCAACCAGGCATTTCGCCTTACGAAACAGATACCGTAGCACATACAGGCAACGAACTCAAAGAGTGGTTGTACTATGCTAAATATGCAGACCCTCAAATGAAATATACCGTAAAAGGAGATAAAAACTCCAACTTTGCGGCGATAAAAGGGGTCATGGCAACGCTAAGAGAGGTGGATATTAACCGTTTTGGTTTAATTACCAACCTTGAAGGCGGAAGTTCTAAAAAGGAATAAGGAAAAAGGAATAAGAATCATTTCGGCAGTTACAGCATCGAACAAAATGAGCATCTCATTTCTTATTCCCAAACTTAATTCTCAATTATTAATTTTCAATTTTCAATTAAAACAACTGAACTATGGCAGAAATGGTCGGTGGTGGTGGCGGGGGAGCCAAGAAAGGCGGTCCCAAAACCAAGAAGAAATCCACCAAAATAGACATGACAGCGATGGTTGATGTTGCTTTCCTTCTTCTTACATTTTTCGTACTTACGGCAACGATGTCAAATTCTACCATGATAAAATTGACACAGCCGCCGAAAGACAATCCAGATAAACCTGATGAGTCAGAGTTAAATGTAAATGAAAAGAAAGTAATGACCATGATACTTTGTGCCGATGATACGGTAAAATATTATATCGGCTGTCTTGAGCCAAGTTGCCAGCCAACGGAAATCAAGATAGGCAAAGCCAGCGAAATGAGAGCAGCTATTGAGGAGCATCTTAAACGTTTTGGCAATGTTTGCGGTACACCTGGCGCACCTCCCTCACCTGAGTGCTGGGATCCTATCTTCGTTGTAAAACCACGCCACAATTCTCGCTATGCCAATATGGTAGATATTCTTGACGAATTTGCTATCACAGGAGCGAAAAAATATGCAATTCCACCCGAAGGTTTTACAACAGTAGATAGTACTTCTTTCACAGCTTACGAAGCAAAAGAAAAAACAAAAACAAATCCTTAAATTGGGCATACAGCAGTAAAAAATAATTATTTCTGTTTTTTTCAAAAAAAGTGAATTTCTTTTATGGAAAACACAATAAGATTTTCTCTTTGTAGTGGAAATGAAATAAAGTAAGAATTTAGTGAATTTTAGTATCCTAATAACTAATGCTTTATTTATTTTTTAATTTTTCATTATTAATTTTTAATTACTTATTAGGCAGAAAGAAGTTATTTCTTAAACAAACTGTATATCTGTTCAAAACTTACAATTTATTATGGCACAAGTAATCAAAGCTGATTTAGACGAAATTGTATTTGAGGACCGGGAAAAAAGATATGGTGGATATGTTTTACGCAAAAACTATCAAAAATATCTAGCTTTCGGCTTTCTCATTGTGCTATCATTGACGGCTTTGGGCGTAATTGCACCTTATATCTACTCCAAAATTCAAGCACTTGTAGAGGCAAATAAGCCAAAAGAAGTCGAAGTAGATTTGTCCAATCTCCCACCACCTCCTCCAGAGGAGAAAAAGCCAGATGATGCACCACCACCGCCTCCTCCACCGCCTAAGCAAGAGGAACCACCTGCTCCACCACCGCCAGTAGAGCAAGTTGCGGTAAAAACACCTGTTCCTAAGCCGCCCGATGAAGTGAAGGTTGAAGAAACTATTCACGAGGTTCAGGAACTTGACAAAGGTATCGTAAGCACAAAAGACGAAGCAGGTGAAAAACCTACGAGTGAAAATGCGCCGATTCCAATGAACACAGAACCAAAAGGTACAGGAGATGGTCCCGCAGTGATTTCCGAACCACCGCCACCACCACCACCACCAAAGAAGGAAGAACCGAAAAAAGAAGAAGAGCCTGACCCAACCAAATTTGTTCCTGGTGCTAAACAGCCTAAAGAAGTAAATTTGACAGACATTCAAAAACTTATCGGTTATCCTGCTGTAGCTCGTGAAATGAATTTGGAAGGAAATATCGTATTTCGTGTGTTAGTAGATGAAAATGGTAATTACCTGAAACATCTTCCGCCAAAAACAGGACACCCGATTTTGATTAAAGCAGTAGAGGAACACATTGGAAAAGTGAAGTTCACCCCTGCAATTCAAGGCGATAAGCCTATCAAATTCTGGGTAAACGTGCCTTTCGTATTCAAATTGCAATAGTCTTTTTGAAAAAATAAAAAGCCTTGACATCGAAAGATGTTGAGGCTTTTTTGTATAAGTACGAGTTGTAAAAAACTAATAAGATAATTTAGTATTAAATAAATGATTATCATATAGTTAGTATAACTTTTAACTCTCCACTTTTAACTATCAACTACTTAGTAAAAAAACAGGTATATTTTTATGGAAAAGTAAATGAGAAAGACTCTTTACTTATATAAACAAAGGTTTAGGTATGCTGATTTTCTCGCAGATTTAAGCGCAGATTTTCGCAAATAAATACCTAATCTGCTCAAATCTGCGTTCTTTACTTGCAAAAATCTGCGATAAATAACCAAATTGT
Organism: Bacteroidota bacterium; assembly: GCA_013298365.1. GTDB lineage: Bacteria > Bacteroidota > Bacteroidia > J057 > J057 > JAAFHL01. Next base: position 5,235 of record JAAFHL010000068.1, read on the forward strand.
TATAAAAATAAATAAACTTTATTTATGGAAACCTAAAATAAAGCTACTCTTTACTTGTATAAACAACATTTTAATTTTTAACATTATGAGACAAGTACAAGTCATTAGAGCCGATTTAGATGAAATCGTCTTTGAAAATCGAGAGCAGCAGTATGGCGGGTATGTTTTGCGCAAAAACTACCACAAATACCTTGTTTTTGCCATGCTTATCATGGTGAGTGCAACGGCTATGGGCGTAGTAGTTCCTTATATTTATGCCAAAATCCAGCAAGTGAGGGCTGCAAATGAAGAAAAACAAGTCATTCTTACCTTAGAAGACCTACCCAAAACGCCCGAAAAGGAAAAGCCTGCCGATGTTCCCCTTCCGCCGCCGCCACCCCAAGTCGAAACGCCACCTGCCGTATCTGCGCCCATTGAGCAAATTGCCATCAAAACGCCTGTGCCTAAGCCACCCGATGAGTTGAAAGTAGATGAAACCATTCACACCATAGAGGAGGCGGAAAACAAGGCAATCAGCAATATAGACAAAGAGGGCGAAAAAACGAGCAACGAAAATGCGCCTATTTTACCAAAAGGAGAGCCAGAAGGAACAGGCAAAGAACCAATTGTGATTCAAGAGCCTCCTCAGCCCGAAAAACCCAAAGTGGAAACGCCAACACCGAAAGAGACACAAGAACCTAAGCCTGATGCCTTTGTTTCACTTTCCAAACAGCCGAAAGAAGTGAATTTGGGCGATATTCAAAAATTTATTGGCTACCCTGCTGCGGCGAGAGATATGGGTTTGCAAGAAAATTTGGTTTTTCGGGTGCTAATAGATGAAAATGGCAATTATGTGCGCCATATTTCTCCCAAAAAAGGACACCCGATTTTTGTAAAAGCCATAGAAGAACACATTAGTAAAGTGAAATTTACGCCAGCATTGCAAGGAAATAATCCGATAAAATTTTGGGTAAATGTACCTTTTGTGTTTAAACTACAATAAAAAATGATAGCCCTTTTTTTTTTGAGAAAAAAAACCTAAATTTGCGTGCTTTTCTATAAAAAAAAAGAAGATGCTATACTTTTCACAGAAATCATACATTCAACCACAGGTTATTGCAAATGAGATAGTCATTTGTAACAACCTGTGTCTTTATTTCTACCAAAAGTTACCAATAATTTGTCTTTTTTCTGCTAAAATAAACGATAAAATATGAACATCTACGGAGTTACACCCGAAAACCATGGACAAGGAGCTTATACGCCACCTGCTGCCCAACCCGAGCAAAAGCCTAAGGGCTTTAGAAAAGGGAGAAGGCTTTTTTGGTTTATCATAGGGGGCGGCGTGAGCTTGATTTTATTATTTGTCATTTTTGCCATGCTTGATGTGCCACCGCTTACGGAGGTAGAAAACCCACAATCTGACCTTTCTACGCAGATTTACTCTGCCGATGGCAAAGAATTAGGGACTTTGTTTAGCGAAGAAAATCGGATTAGTGTAGGCTTAAATGATATTTCAAAGTATGCAGTTGATGCCTTAATTGCTACCGAAGACGAGCGTTTTTATAAACATTCTGGGGTAGATGCGTATTCTATTCCTGCAATTTTGGGCAATGCTTTGCAAGGCGATGAGATACGTGGGGGCAGTACGGTTACCATGCAGCTTGCGAGAAATCTTTTTGACAAAGTAGGTAAAAAAAGAACGCCTATTCGTAAATTAAAGGAATACATTGTAGCTGCGTATATTGAACATTCTTTTACAAAGGAAGAAATTCTTACGGCTTACTTCAATACAGTCAATATTTATGGCTCTGATTATGGCATAGAAACCGCTTCTGCTCGCCTTTTTGGTAAAAAAGCCAAAGACTTAAACTTGCAAGAAGCCGCCTTAGTTGTGGGTTTATTAAAAGGACAGGGCTTTTACAACCCTATCAAATATCCCAAACGTGCTTTTGACCGCCGAAATACAGTATTAGACCAAATGGTGGTAAACAATTATTTAAACAAAAGAATTGCAGATAGTGTACGAAAATTGCCACTCGTATTGGGAAAAGGCACAGGCTATGCACATGATACGGGTCCTGCGCCCTATTTTCGGGAATATACCCGTAGTTTCTTGAAAGAATGGTGCAAAAAACATGGATATGACCCTTATAGCGATGGCTTAAAAATCTATACAACCATAGATTCTCGTATGCAAACATATGCAGAACAAGCGGTTGATGAGCACATAAAATCTTTGCAAAAACCTTTTGAGGCACAAATAAGAGGACGTGAGGCATGGAAAAGAAACGATATTTTTGATGCAATGAAGGCTCGTACAGGGCGTTATAAAGCCGCAAAATTGGAAAACAAATCTAAGGCAGAAATAGACAAAGAGTTTAATACACCTGTGCGTATGGATTTATTTTCTTGGGGAAAACCCATTAGAGATACCCTCCTTTCACCCAATGACTCTTTAAAATACTATTCCAAATTCTTGGAATCGGGCTTTATTTCGATAGAACCAGGTACAGGCTATGTAAAGGCTTGGGTAGGCGGCATTGATTACAAGTATTTCAAATACGACCATGTAGGCACAGGAAAAAGACAAGTAGGTTCTACATTCAAACCTTTTGTATATGCGACTGCGATAGACAATGGCAAGTTGCCTTGTGATGTGGAATTAAATCAGCCTGTTTGTTTCAATGTGCCTGGCAAACGTTGGTGTCCCAAAAACTCCGACAACTCTGTGGGTGGCGCAATGACCTTGAAAAAAGGACTTTCGGGTTCTGTAAATTTGATTACCGCCCGTTTGATGAAGGAATTTGGTCCTAAAATTGTGGCAAATTATGCGTATCAATTAGGTATCGAATCTAAATTAGACGAAGTACCTGCTTTGTGTTTAGGGGTAACCGACCTTACGGTAATGGAATTAGTGGGCGCATATTGTTCTTTTGTGAACAAAGGCGTTCATATCAAACCGATGTTTATCACCCGTATTGAAGACAGAAACGGCAGAATTATTGAGGAATTTATGCCACAAACCAATACGGCGTTGAGCGAAGAAAAAGCCTATTTAATGATTGATATGTTGAAAGGGGTGGTAGATGAGCAAAATGGAACAGCAAACCGTTTGCGTCATCGCTATGGCTTCAAAAATGAAATTGCAGGAAAAACAGGAACAACCCAAAATAACTCTGATGGCTGGTTTGTGGGCATGACTCCAAACTTGGTTTCAGGTGCGTGGGTAGGTTGTTCTGAGCGTGAAATGCGTTTTCATAATACTGCTTTGGGACAAGGTGCAAATACAGGTTTACCGATTTGGGCTATTTATATGAAAAAAGTCTATGCCGATAGGTCTATTGCTTTGCCTGATGAACCTTTTGAAAAGCCACAAGGCTGGACTTCTGCCTGTACACGCTATCAAGATGCGTCTTCTTTGGTAAACAAAAAACCTAAAACCGAAGGCGAAGTTACACCACCTTCAAATAGTGGTAGCACAACGCCTGCACCTGCTGTAACACCACCACCGCCACCCAAACCTGATGCAGGAAAAGCGACTAAGATACAAGACCCAAAAGATTGGGAATAAGCTATAAATAAAAAAATAATTAGCGGTGGGGCTGCAACCCTACCGCTAATTATTTTTTATACCATTTTCAGGTAAGTGTGATTTCGAGTAGCTGTTAGGAATGAAAAATTAATAATGAAGAATTAAAAAATAAAGAAAGCATTAAATACCAACACTTTACAAAATGAAATATATCAACTTATTTTGTTCACATTCCTTAAAATATATTAATTTTTAATTTTAACTATTCCTACGTATTTTTGCCATATAAAAACCATCAAAACCCTCCGATGGCAAAATATTTTTGTCTTCGATAAACGCAAACTTATCTCCATTTTGTTGCAAAAAAGCCTGTACTTGTTTGCCATTTTCTGCCGAAAGAATGCTGCAAGTTGCATAAGTCAAGACTCCCCCAACCTTCAACATACGGCTATAAGATTGCAAAATTTCACTTTGTTTTACCTGCACTTCTGCAATAAAAGTAGGCGAAAGTTTCCATTTTGCATCAGGATTGCGGCGAATTACGCCAATGCCTGAGCAAGGCACATCTAACAAAACCCTATCAGCCGTATCCGCCAAACGCTTTATCGTTTTACTACTTTCTATCAAACGTGTTTCGATGATATTTGCACCTGCACGAGAAGCTCTGCGTTTGAGTTCCGTCAATTTTTTTTCCTCTACGTCCATCGAAATAATGCGACCTTTATTTTGCATCAAAGCCGCAAGATGAAGACTTTTACCGCCCGCACCTGCGCAAGCATCTATCACCCTCATGCCTGCTTCTACCTCCGAAAATGCCGAAATCGCTTGTGAACCCGCATCTTGAATGTCAAAAAAGCCTTTTTGAAACAAAGGATTTGCAAAAATATTTTGTCTTTTTTTGAGCAAAAGTGCATCAGGAAAAGTAGGAATTTCCGCCACTTCTATTTTTTCTTGGGCAAAAAGTACCATTAACTCTTTTTTACTTTTCTTGATAGTATTCACCCGCAAAACCACATCTGCTTGCTTGTTTAAGGCTGCAACTTCCCGAATATTTGCTTCGCCCAAGTCATTTTCCAACATGGAAACCAACCAATCGGGAAAAGAATGGAAAATAGCAGGTATTTTTTCCGCATCTTCTACACTTTTTCGCAGTTGCACATTTTTGAAAATGTCCCAATTTGGCAAGACATTTCCTTTATACAACCAAAAAACACCAAACAACTTATAAAGGCTATCTTGTTGTAAATCAACTTCTTTGGCAGCAAGAAACCACAAAAGTCGCCAATTTCTGACCATGTCATAAATGGTTTCTGCAATAAAAGCCCTGTCCCTCGAACCCCATTTTGGATTAGATTTGAGGAGATGCTCTATGGCTTTATCGGCATAACGATTGTCGCCAAAAATAGAAATCAGCCCTGTAACAACGGCTTGTATAAGAATAGGATGTAATTTTTGATTCATGTTTTGTTGTTAGCTTTTACAGCTACTTTGTGTATAAGCCACATTATGCAATGTGTTATTTGTTTCAAGTTGTGTAAGAAACAAAGATATATCCAAAATTTTCACTGCTAATTTATATTTGAATTGAATATACTCTGCATGTCCACAAGTATCTTGAAATACTTTGGGAGAAATAAACAACGAAAAAGCCTTACTTCCTTTATTGATAAAATCTTGTAAATGTCGTTGAACAGAATAACTTTCTCGGATATGTTGTTGTGTACCTGTGAGCATCGTAACTTCTACCAAAATCGTTTCATCATCTTCGCTACACTCAATATCAGGATTCCCCCCTGCGGCAAAACTCGTAGGTAGCCCTTCGTCATCACTGATAAAGTTAGGTTTTACGGTTACATTTGTAAGTTTTTTGAGAATTGCCAAAGATGTCAAAAACTCCAAACGCAAAGGAGCTTCTATCACTTTCAAAATGCTATCTTTTGAAGATTTTTTTTCCGCCAAATTAAGCATTTCTGCTTTTATCTCCTCCCACTTATAATGATTTACCCACTTTTCGAGTTCTGTATTTGTGGCACGAACAGGCGATTTATATACAAGCAAGTTTTTTATCAATTCCTTATCTACCTCGCCTATATAATCAAAAAATGCTTTTTCTGTAATATATTGTTTAGGCTTGGCATAATTTTTTAAAATGTATGTAACCGTCTCTTTTTCCTTGCTGTTTATGTCTATAAAACGCCCACCGCCTCTCACCGATATTAGACCTGTTAAGCGCATTTTTCGAATGAAATCGTCTGTATAATCTGATATAATCGAATTTTCGTCCCGCTTTACGTCGTCTAATAGGTCATCGCAAAGTGCAAGTATTGTCTCATCGCTTGGCGTATAGCCATGTTCTTTGCGGAGTTTTTTGATAGCAAGATAAAGATTTTGGGCATTATCGTCTCGCCAACAAAGCAATAAAGGCAATTCTTTGCGAGATATACCTGCCCCCTTAAATGTGTTATCTTCATTCAAATATTGTATGGTTTGAATAAGCAGAATTAAGGGGACATTTTTGTTTAACACCCTGCGAAAAGGATTGTCTCTTTGATATTTGGCAAAAGCATTGACAAATACCATTTGCTCATTTTCGGGCTTGTCTTTATCCAATAGCATTTTCCCACTTTCTGAAAAAACGATTTTTTCGCCCTGCCAATAATACACAAAACCCAATTCTTTTGCAATCTTAAACCATGTATCGAATCGAGATGCCCAGCCTTTGTCAAAACCTGCCTCTTTATGGCTTTGCGGATTGTCCTCAAAAACCGTCTCTGTCTCTATTTCGCTCAATTCTATCCCCTGTTTCCATTTTGATTTTACTATGTCGGAAACCTTCATAGGCTGATATAAACCGCTTTTTATCAACTCCTTAGCAACATCTTCGATAACTATGGGGGTGAGGATAGAATTATTATATTTATATAAAGTCCAAAGTAATTCATATAAATTATCTGTATTTTCAAAAGCTAATTGAAATATCTTAAACATAATTATCTACCTTTATAGTTTAGCCCATTTTCCGTTAGAGAATAGAAACTACGTTCTGTTTCCCTTTTAAAAAGTTTTAAACTAAATTTATGTGTACTACTTACTTCGTGTGTATTCAATTCTCCCCTAATTGTATTAGCAAATGTCTCCATTTTAAATCGTTCTTGCATAGCTTTTTCTACAACAATTTTTTCTATATTTATATACAATTCTTTTGTAGAAACCGCAGGAATACCCTCTTTATTTTTTTGTTTTATATAGTCAATAATTAAACTTTTTAAGGAAGGAAATGCACCTGGTAAGATTTTCTCCTCTTGTTTAAGTTCTTGGATTTCTTTTTGCACATCAATATCCATTACTTTTTTAGTAGATTTATCCAATTCTTCTTTGATATTGCCATATTTTTTAATATAGTTTATGGAAGGTTGGAAAATGCTATCTGTAAATTTTATTTCATCATAAATAGCCCCTAATTGCTTGAAATACACAGGTTTATCTTCTCTAAAAATAGTATTTACTTCAAAGTTTGTTGTTAAACCACCTCCTGTAAAATTTGATGAACCTACAATAGAACTATATTTTGTACCTTTTGACAATTCGGTATGAAACATATACATTTTAGGGTGGAAAACTAAATCATTATGGTTATCTCTTTTATCCCCAAAACAATAAAAATTAAAGCCCTCATACTTACTTTTAAGTTCATTCAAAGCCTTTAATGCTTCTGCATCAGTAGTTTTAAAATCTAATCCTACAATAAATTCTATCTTTGCTTTGTTAGTAGTCAAAGCATAATCTAAACTTTTATAAATATGTTCTAAACCTGTTCTTCTCAAAAAAGCTACAGCTATTTGAACAGATGTACTTTCTATTAATTCACTTTTCAGAACATCTGCAAGTGCAAAATTGGTATTTGACAGAATTTGTATTTTTGTGGGCATATATTATTTACAAATGTCCTATTTTTGAATTTTTTATAAAATAGCAACACGTTTTTTTATATTTAACATTAACTAGACTGCTAGCAGAAGTAAAAAATAGATTATTTATGCTATGCGTTTGACCCACCCGCAAAACTGCCAGCATTTTTGCTGCCCTCCCAAGAGGGCTTTTGATTTGTGGGCTAAAAGCCTCACTATCAAAAGCCCTCTTGGGAGGGCGTTTTTTGTCGCAAGACAAAAAACGGGTGGGTTAAACGCTGCATAATCGCTATTATACCACTGATTTTCTACCCTAACATAGCTTTTACCAAAATGGTATTTAACAAAGGCTATGTAAATAAAACATTGATGCTATCTATTTAGATTTCATTTTTGAGTAGAATTGTGTTGTTACCTTTTATAAAATTTGTCAAAGATAATAAGTTTTATTTAGAACAAAAAATATTGTTATCAAAAAACAAAAAAAGAATATTTTATTAGCATTATTCATTTTTTTATAAAAAAAATAGTAATTTAAGGATTACATATAGCGTATTTTACCTATATTATTGTTAGCGAGCATGATACAGCCCCAAAACCTGCGTTGCTTGTTTTTCTGCTGAAAAAGAAAGCGCATTTTCCCTGCCTTTTGCTATCATTTCTTGTCTATATGCGCTGTCATCTACTACTTTCCTAATCGCAGCGGCAATTTCTGCGGGGTCTTGCTGATTGACGTATATTGCTCCTTCTCCTGCGGTTTCAGGAAAGCAGCCATTGTTGCCTACAATAACAGGCGTGCCACTGTGTTGTGCCTCCAAAATAGGCAAGCCAAAACCCTCAAAAAGAGAAGGATATACAAAAGCGGCTGCGGATTGATACAGAAAAGGTAAATCTTCGGTTGGAATATTTGATAAAATATGTAGGCGATTTTCAAAGCCATTTTTAGCAGCAAAATGCTGTATTTCAGCGAGTTTATCGCCTTTTCCTACCAAGACAATGTGTAGGTCTTTGGGTAAAAAAGGAAAACTTTTTACGAAAGAAATTACATTTTTTCGATAGGTGATTGCGCCTACATACAAGACAAAAGGAAAAATGAGATGATATTTTTGTAAGATATTTTCTTTCTCCTGAAGCGAAAATATAGCCTGCTGAAATAGGGGATTTGAAGGCTGATAAATTACCTTTATTTTTGCTTCATTCACTTTGCCATGCGCCAAAATATCCTTTTTTGTTTGCTCGCTGATAGCGATGATTGTATCTGCATGTTTGCAAGCAAATTCGAGTTTGGCGATGTGCATTTTTCTGTCAAAAAACGAATAAGCCTGTGGATAGCGCAGGTAAAGCAAATCGTGAACCGTTACAATTTTTCGGGCTTTTGTGTGCGCAATGTCAAACGGCAATTCTTGACTCAAGCCATGATAGACTTGCAATTTGTCTTTTTCAGCCTGTTTTCCAAGCAAAAAAGAACGCCAAAAAGCAGGCACATTTTTTGTCCAACCTTTTGGCCTAATTATCTCATATTCAGGTATTTGTGGCGAAAAAGAAGGCTTTTTGGGGGTATATAAAACATATTCATTTTCGGGAAAGTACTGTCCCAAACTATTTATCAAAGTTCGGCTATAATTTCCCAAGCCTGTTTGATTGAAAAAGTATCTTTTTGCATCAAAGCCAATTTTTGCCATTTGTTTCTTGCAGATTTTGAGAGATTAAACCGCAGAATATCCCATTTTCAACCACTAAGTCACTAAGAAACACTAAGGTAAGACTCAAAAGTGGGATATTATTTCATACACATTTCTTACTATTGCGATAACTGTTCACTGCTCACTGCCAACTGCAAATCGTGTCCCATTTTCAATTTTTTGGTATTGAGATAATGCTCATTATGGGGATTTGAGGCAATTTCAATGGAAATGTTTTCGACTATTTCCAAGCCATAGCCAATCAAACCTGCCCGTTTTTTGGGATTGTTGGTCATCAAACGCATTTTGCTTACGCCCAAATCCCTCAAAATTTGCGCCCCTGTGCCATAATCTCTCGAATCCATTTTGAAACCTAATTCCAAATTTGCCTCTACGGTATCTCGCCCATTTTCTTGCAATTTATAGGCTTTTAGTTTATTTAACAAACCAATTCCCCTACCCTCTTGATTCATGTATA
>JAAFHL010000069.1 GCA_013298365.1 Bacteroidota bacterium
ATTGATTCTGCCGAAAATAATGAGGAACAAACTATAGATGAAGTTCAACTTACAAAAGATAAAAATATTTTTCAGACTTTATTGACTGCTTTTCAAAAAATATTGCCTATACAGAGGATTTTTTTACATTCAGAAAAAGTGCTTGTTTTGTATCAAGAACAAGATGAAAATGAAGGAGTCCTTTTTTCGCAGCTTTCCGCAGGATATAGAAATCTTTTGAGCCTAATTGCTGATATTATTGTACGTTTGTCGCATCAAGAAATGCCTGATAGCATTGATAATTACCTGATTAAATCTCCAGAAGAATTAATGGGTATTGTCATTATAGATGAATTTGAAAATCATTTACATGCCAAATTTCAAAGGAAATCTGTAGAAGTTTTAACTACTTTATTTCCAAAAGTGCAGTTTATTGTTTCTACACATAGTCCTATTCCGCTTTTGGGTGCGCCAAAAGAAAGTGTGATTTTGCATGTGGAGAGGACAAAAGAGGAGGGAATTACAGTCGAGAGATTAGATGATATTATTTCTTTCAAAGATTTACTACCGAATGCATTACTATCTTCGCCTATTTTCGGCTTATATAATTTAATCCCAAGTGATAGAGATTCCACAAAGATGTTGGGAAATCCTAATAGTTATGAGGAAACCGTTTTTGAAGAAATTTTAACCGAAAAACTGCGGAAATTTAGGGAAGAAAGTGATTTTGATTTTGAAAATTTTAAAAAGCAATAAAAAATGAGAAAAATAAATAAGGATTTCGATACAATTCCTCATCTATTGATAAAGAAAGGGACTGCGAAAAAAAAAGGGAGTCTTTTACAAATTCAAGATGCTATCAATACACAAAAAGGAAGTAAATATAGCTCTTATCAAAACGTGTATGAGGAATTGAAAACACTCTATAACAATAAATGTGCATATTGCGAGGAAAAAGTTATTAAAGAAAGTGAATTAAGAAGTGGGGAGATTTCAGAAAGAAAAAAAGATGCAACCATAGACCATTATCGTCCCAAAGATGCTGGCTATTACTGGTTGGGAAATGAGTGGAGTAATTTATTATTTGCATGTGCACCTTGTAATGAGTCTATTAAGAAAACGCAATTTCCGATAGAAGTTATGAAAGCAGTCTTACCTGCACATATCAACCTTTTTGATAGTGCAGGTAATTTTAATACAAATCTATTTAGTGATACATCTTCTACTTTTCGGGCAGATAAGGATTTTTTACTTGCAGAAAAGCCTTTATTATTGCATCCTGAAATAGACAATCCTGCTGAACATCTCACCTTTGATAGTTGGGGAAGTATAAAATATTTGACAGATAGAGGACAAAAAACCATCGAGGTACTGAAATTAGATCGATTTGATGATGAGAGAAATGCAATTATTGGAGATATTATAGTCTTAATAGAAGGATTTCATCAAGAACTTTTTAATAAGGAAACTACTATTGAGAAATATAACAAAGATTTAAAAAACTTATTTTGTACAAAAATACTACTTCGACAATCGATTAAAAAAGCATTTTCGTTTTGGTATCAATATTTAGCCGCAAATTTTGATACTTGTATTTTGGCAGTATTAGAAAAAGAATGCTACTTTACTGTGTCAGAAATTAGCCATATAAATGCTATTTTTGAAGAATGTAAAAAGGTTGTAAATACTAAACTATCTCATTATGAATGAAATACAAATCTTAGACCAACAAATATTCGATTTTCTTCATAAATACCATCTTGATGAAAAAAAAGCAGGGCGGGAGTTTTATTTTCGAATATATGCCATAATTCGTCCTGAACTACTCGAAAATGGTGGTTTTTATTGGTTTTATTACAATAATTACACCTTGACGCTTTCTTTTTGGGAAGACCAAGAATATTGTAAAGTAAATTTGGAGATATATGTATCAAGTTCAGGTAGTTTGACAGTAAAATGTACAATTATGTTTCCTGATGAGAAAAGTCTGATGATAGGCAGGTATGAAAAGCCTGAAATTCAACAAAAAATCCGATATCTAAGTGAAGTAGCTAAAGCATTAGGCTGGAGTTATAGTCATCAAGGCGTTGCCCATATTTATTTTCCTAATTATTATGCCTATCATGAATATTCAAAGTTTGAATTTTCTGTTAATGATATTATAGCATTTTTAAGAAACTTTATAGAAAATGACAAAAAACTAATAGATGAGATTTTTTTAGTAGAAAAAGAAGATAGTGAAAAACTATTATTTCCTATTAACAAAGCTGATTTTGAGCATAATCTCTTTAAAGGATTTTTCTTAAAGAGCCAACCTCAAAAAGAAATATCAAATCTGCCTACTCGCCTTGTGCGTATTCATCTTAGAAATTTTAAAAGTATTAAGGAGATAAAAATAGACAATATTTCGATAAATGCACAATGGATATTTCTTACAGGTGAAAATGGGATTGGTAAAACTGTACTTTTACAAGCAATAGGCTATGGCATTTTTGGTTTTAGTGAACTTACAGATGGCGAAAGAAAATGGTTTGACAATGAAAATATACAAATTCATGCGACAAGATGTATTAATAATGAATATTATAATAAAAGTTATTATAATAGAAAATATTTTGATTCGCCTAATTATAGAGAAAACCAAGACATCAATGTTGCCTTCTTCGGTGCATCTCGTTTAGAAACGCTCATCAATGGCAAAACGCAAAACAAAACTGCACATATCTTAGGCAAAAGCACACAATTACGCAATATAGACAATCATATTTTTCAACTGCGTATCAATACTTTGCGTCAAAAACAATTTCATTTATTGAAAAATACAATATGTAATATCTTGAATTTGAGAGATATAGAAATTGACAGAAGGGAAAATAGAACGGTTTATTTTGAACATGATGCTGAAAAACCCGTTCCTTTTTCGCAACTTTCCGCAGGCTATAAAAATATCATTAATTTGATAGGAAATATTGTGGTAGAACTTTCTGCTACGCAAACGCCTGAAATAACAGATACAAAACTGCTCACAGGCATTGTGATTATAGACGAAATAGAGGCACATCTCCACCCAAAAATGCAACGTTTCCTTGTCGAAAAACTCACAGAACTTTTTCCAAAAGTGCAGTTTATTGTATCTACACATAGCCCAATTCCGCTTTTGGGTGCGCCGAAAGAAAGTGTGATTTTGCGTATAGATAGAACGAAAGAGGAAGGAATTACAGTAAAAAGAATGGACGAAATTGTGCCTATTCAGGGGCTTTTGCCAAATGACTTATTGGCTTCGCCTATTTTTGGCTTCGATATTTAGGAACGAGGGAAAAATAAAATAACCATATTTCGGCAAGCTCAATAACCATATTTCGGCACACTTCGGCACAGCTCATTTCGGCAAGCTCAATGCAACGCAGTGGAGTCTAGTACGACCAGTGGGGTCAGCTCAATAACCATTCTGCAAGAATCCAGAAAAGCTAAGTGATTCAGTATCAGTTTTCTGGATTCTTGCAGAATGGACAACCTTAACAAGTTATTTTTCACTCGTTCCTTAGCATTAAAAATCTTTGTTATCTGCAAACATCTCTAACATCTGCGAGAAAATAATGACCAGAAAAAACTTCCTAAAAAAGCTCTCTCTCTCCACCGCAGGCATCTATTTCGCAAGCCTGTGGGCGGGTTGTAAAGCGGCTACGCAAAAAGGAATTTCTTTTTTTGTGTCGGGGGCAAATGCGAAAATTGGGCATCTTGTGAGGGAGGAAATGGCGGAAAATGTGCCTATTTCTCATACAGAAAAACATGAAATCCTCATTATTGGCGGAGGGGTTTCGGGTTTTAGTGCAGCATATTTTTTGCAAAAAAAAGGAGTTAATACCTTTAAAATCATAGAGTTAGATGATAAGATTGGGGGGAATTCACAGTTTGGCGAAAATGAATTTTCTCAATATCCTTACGGGGCGCATTATTTGCCGATTCCGAATGTGGAAAATGTAGATTTATTGGCTTTTTTGCAAGAAAAAAAGATTATTACAGGTGTTGATGCAGAAAAATTACCGATTTATAACGAACAAGATTTGTGTTTTGACCCTGAAGAAAGGTTGTTGATACAAAATTATTGGCAGGAGGGAATTGTGCCTAATATGCACTTGACGGAGGGGGATAAAAAAGACCTAAATCGTTTTTTTGCCTTAATTGCGACATTAAAACAAGCAAAAGGCGAAGACGGAAAAGCCGTTTTTCATATTCCTTTGGCAGAAGCAAGTCAGCAAAATGAATGGAGAAAATTGGATAAAATCGCTTTTTCTGTCTATTTAAGACAAGAAAATTATACTTCTAAAAAGCTGCTTTGGTATTTAGATTATGCATGTCGAGACGATTATGGGCAAGGAATTGACAAAGTTTCGGCTTTTGCAGGGTTGCATTATTTTGCTTCGAGAAAAGGAAAAGGGGCAAATTGTGAAGAAAATGCGGTTCTGACTTGGGCAAATGGAAATGGACATTTAGTAACTTTATTGGCAGAAACTTTCTTGCCACAGATTCAAACAGGGCAGTTGGCAAGGAAAATAGAAATGACAGAAAATGGCTGTAAAACAACGATTTATGACAGCAAAACAGCTAAACATTATGTCATCGAATCGGCGAAAATCATCTTGGCAGTTCCCTTTTTTGTGCGAAAAAAATTGCTGGCGAATGTTGAAAAAACAGATTTTTCTTTGCCTATTATTCATCAGCCTTGGCTGGTTTCCAATATTACGCTCAAAAACTTTACGGATAAACATGGTTTTCCTTTAGCTTGGGACAATGTATTGATGAATAGTGAAACGCTGGGATTTGTTTTTGCACAGCATCAATCGCTCAAAACGCAGCACGAACAATTGGTTTTTACTTTGTATAAACCTTTGGATAAGGGAGAAGCAAGAGAAATACGAAAACAATATTATGCCAAAACAGAAGAAGAATTACAGGCAGAAATTATTGCTGATTTACAGGCTTTTTATCCTAACATCGCAGAACAAATTACTGCAATAGATTGCCATATTTGGGGGCATGGCATGATTTCGCCAAGCATAGATTTTTTGTTGAATGAAAAAAAGAAAGATTTGCGGAAGCCGATAGCCTCAAAAATATTTTTTGCCCATACAGACTATAGCGGCATTTCTATCTTTGAGGAAGCATTTTGGCAGGGAAAAAATGTGGTGGAGGAGCTTATAAATTAACAACAGGTTTCCGCAAATTATAGTGAAATTTACGAAAACCTGTATATTGGTCGTTGAGCCTGTCGAAACGCCAATAAACTGAAACTTACGGGTAGTTATTCGATTCATATACCAAAAAACAAAATAACTTTGCACGAAATCCTACAAATTCTCGTATATTCGCCCTTCATAACGACTAAAAACAAGACAATGACTTGGATAATTCCACTTATACTGATACTTATTATCGCTGGCGTGCTTTGGTTAGCTTGGACACAACTCAATCTCATGCTTTGGATTACAGCCGTTTCGTCTCGTGTACCCGTAAGTATTATTGGTTTAGTGGGTATGAGAATTAGGGGAAACCCTTCGGATATGATGATTAACAACATGATTCGTGCCTACAAAGCAGGGGTAAAAGTGGAGATGAACGATTTGGAAAATCACTATCAAGCCAAAGGTGATATAGGGAAGGTGGTTGGCGCATTGATTACTGCAAAAAATGCAGGGATAGTTTTGGATTTCAACGCAGTACGCCAAATAGATTTGTCTGGAAAAGATGTTGGAAAAGTGGTTGGTGCAGTGATTTCTGCACGAAATGGTGGCATGGATTTGAGTTTGGCAACGGCTGCGCAAATAGATTTATCTGGACGTGATGTGAATCAAATTGTCAGAAATGTAATACGTGGGCGCAATGCTAATATTTCTATTGATATTGGAAAAGCCCTTCAAATTGACCTTGCAGGACGAGATTTGACAAAAATTATTGATAATATCATCACAGCACGAGGTGCAAATATTACCCTTGATATAGATAAAGCGGCAAATATTGAGCAGTCGGGCAAGGATTTGACCAAAATTGTACAAAGTATCATTAAAGCACGAGGTGCAAATATCAATTTAGACATAGATAAAGCCATTAATATAGAACAGTCAGGCAGGGATTTGGACAAAGTTATCAATGCCTTGATTGCGGCACAAAATGCTGGCTTGGACTTGGATTTAGAGCAAGCGATTCAAATAGACTTGGCGGGAAGAGAAATTGGGGAAGCGGTAAAAAATGCGATTCAAACCAAAATTATCGAAACAAAACCTGATAAGCCTATCAAAGCCCTTTCAAAAGATGGGGTAGAAGTAAATTTTCAAGCCAGTATTACCGCCAAAACCAATGTAAATGAACTACTTACAGGTGCGGGTTCCGATGATACTTTGCTTACAAGGGTAGAACAAAAATTGGTTTCTAAGATTAGTTCTTTAGAAACGTACCAAGATGTCTTAAAAAATCCAACAGAAATTGCCAATATTTTGGACCCTGAAGATGGAAAAACTGCCCTTTTTGATGCTCGTAAGGAATTAGAAGATGCCAATAAAAAAATGGAGGAAAAGTTTATCAAAAGAGAAAATATAGATAACATCATCAAAGATATGCGCAAAATGGAAGATTCCGTTTTGAAAAAACAACAAGAAATAGAAGATTGCAAAAAAGAAGAAAAGAACTTTTCTATCAAAATGGAAAATGAACAAGATGAGGAGGAGTTGAAATTTTGGGAAGCGGAACGTAAAAGGATTGAGCATGAAAGGGAAAAATTAGAAGCTACTTTGCATAAAAGGCAAGATGAGGCTTTTCTGCTTTCTGAAAAACATAAAAAAATGGACGAGGAGGAGCAACGCATCATAGATGAGATGTTTAGGCTGTTTGAAAATAGCCGTAAAAATGCGATGCATGCACATGAAGATTTGGCAGAATCCAATGCTACCTTGTTGTTATGTTATAGAGATATTGATGAAGTGTATCGAGAGTTAGATAAAGCCTATATGTTGCAATATAAACATCCAAATTCTTTACTCAATGATGCTATTCGCAAGGATTTGGAGACGGCAAATCGGGAGATGGAAAATGCAAAAAAGAGCCTCAATCATGCCGATGAGGACTTGAAATTTGGGCGAGATGAACTCAAAATTGTCAAACAAAAACTTCAAGATATTGCCAAATTACATAACGAAGGCAAAGATAATTTAACGTTTCGAGAGATTACAAATACCTTAAAACGCCTTGATGACGCACGAAAACACACAATTGACGGGCGAAATGCTTTAGAAGAAGGGCATCACGATTTGGAAGAAGCTTTTAAAGTGTGTGTAAAAATAGACAAACGTTTACATCTTGCCGCAAATTCTTTAGAAATTGCCCGCAAAAGAATTAATTCTGTACGTAAGGAACTCAATCCTGCCCGCAAAGAATTAGAGGAAAATACCATTTATCATGTTATTTCAGTAGAAATTACCAATATTAACATCGGACGTGATGTGGGTGCAGAACTCGAACTTGAGCAACTCAAAGCCGACGGAGAACGCAAACGACAAAACGCAGTTACCCGAGAATTTGAGTTAAAACTCAAAGAAAAAGAAATGCAAATCAAAGAAATGGAAGCAAAACACAAACTCATGGAAGCCGAAGCCAAGGTAAATGAGGCATTAGCAGAAGCATTTAGGTCAGGTAACATTGGTGCAATGGATTTTTATCGCTTGCGAAATATGCAAGCAGATACCAGAATGCGGAATGGCATGGGAGTAGATGGGGGAGAGGAGAAGCGTTAGTTTATCAAATTATATGGACTTATAGTCTCTCGAATTATTAATAACATCGTAGAGAACTATAAAAGTTTACTCCATTTACTTATGGGGTAGCCTTAGTAAAATTATTCCTCTTTTATGATTTTCCCTCGCCAAACTTTGTCATTGGAAATAATTTGGATAATATACAGACCATTTGCCCAATTTTGTGTGTCTATCAATTTGGTATTACCCAAATTTCTGGTCAAAATAATTTGCCCTAAATCATTGAAAACCTGTATTTTACCTTTGGTAATATCCGCAGGCATATTGACGCTTAATTCAGATGTAAAAGGATTGGGATATGCAAAAAACATAGACTCTTTTGGGGGAGTTGTAGAAGTTGTTTGCGGAAAAAGGGCATTGTCGCAGTAAGGATATCGACCGACTTTGCCCACATTATCCGTAGCAGTAATATAATACTGAAAAGAGGTATTTCCCGTAGGAATGAGCCAAAAACCGCCCAAAATGCCATCATTTGCATCTGCATCTTGGTGCAAACCATCATCAAAAAGCGGTACTGCCTGAAAGCCTGTATTGTTGGGATTGACATACATTTGTGTCGTCAAAATTGCCTGATTGTCTTCTACTTTGAAGCGATAAAATAAGGTATCTACTTTTTGTTTGACCAAAACTTTACGAATAATCGGCGTTATGTCATTATTTTGTAATTGAGAAATCGTATTATTTCTACGTGTTGTTATATATGGTTTTAATCCATAAGATACTTGGTTTCCCAAGGCTTGATTATAGGCATTTTGAAAATCCGAAAAAGTAAAACCATAATCCAAAGTACGATAATAATCGGCTTGTGCGTAAGGAGAAATGCGGGCTTGAATAGAATCTATATGCGGAAACAAAACACTTTCTTTGAAGCTTGTTTGCATCCATTTATTCAAAAAATACGAAAATCTATCTTTGTACAAAGGATTTGCCAATAATTTGCTATAAAGTGGACGAAGTTCCGAAGAACTTGTTGGTTTCCATGTATAAATATTGCGAGTTCCCCAATCTCTGCCTATCCAATCTATGCCCAAAGTATTGTCCAAATCATAAGGTAAATACTCAAATTGCCCTGTTTTTATATTGTGATAAAGATAAAAATTGTTTTTATTGTAAATATAACCGTCCCAATTTCCATCAAGCACATCAAAAGCCATGTATTCTAAATAATCATTTACATTAAAAACCTTTTCCAATTCGCAAGGGAAATTTGTACTCGCTGTATTGTTAAGTACATCTATAAAATGCGTCAAATCCGTATAATCATCAATATCTTCGTTGATTGTCTGCTCATACACACGCCTTCCATTATCTACTAATTTGTATAAATCAGGATTCTGCCCTAAATATTCCAACGTAGCAGGATAAAGACATTTATACATATTTCCATCATTATTCCCAAAACGTTTTTTAGCAAAATTCTCATCAATATGCTCCACATTTATATATAATCCATAATAGGTATTATTTATATAAACTTCAACATGATTTGCTCGTGGTGCAGGTAATGCCACTACTCTCAACATATCCCAACCTATTTTGGAACGTGTAACACAAGGGTCGTTATGTTCGCTATTTAGGTTTATTTTCTCCAAACCATAATATTTTCTACCTGCTACAAAAGTGTTAAAAGAAACCCGAAATGATTTTTTGTCAGCAGTTCTTGATGTATTTCCACGCAAACGAAAACCTACATTAAAAACTGTATCTCTAACGGTTTGATTATCAAATATAAACGTAGCAACATACTCTCTGTCGCTCCAAACATCATTGTAAATTGCAGCCAAAGAATCAGGCGAAATGAGAATATCTACACGAGGAACAAGCGAGTCCACAAATATCTGTCCTCTTTCTGGCACAGGCGTTTGAGCAAAAGCTGTTTTTGCAAAGAACAAAACGAGTAAGATGAGAATATTTTTCATGTAGAAAAAGGGATAATCGTCATTTATCGACATATTTTTTCAAGTACAAAATTACTTTTTCGAGCATACTAATATCATCTTTGAAACGTCCCAAACCAGTGTTACAACTATCACATATCCATTCTCTTCCCATCCCTGTTTTATGGTCGTGGTCTTTTACGAGATTAGCAGTAACGCCAACAATAGACATTTTATTACAAAGTGGGCAGGTAAATAGTAGAGATGGCTTAATTTTATCCATCTTTAAACTTTCAGACCTTTTGAAGGCGACTCCATCTATATCAACTCTACAAGATTTACAACTGGGACGAGTTGTTTTTCGTCCTTTTGCATCTGTTTGATTAACATCAAAATCATCTTCATTCTTTAAAATATGGCAAATATTACAAATTTTTACGGGATATGGTTTACCCGTTTTTTTTATATCCAGAAATGTTATCTCATCTTGTGTAACTGTTACTGTTTCCTTTTTTCCGATAAAAAACACAACATATTCAAAACTATTTATTTCTTTAACTAAACCAACAGATTGATATTCAATATCTTCTATAAGTTTAGATGCTACAACAAAATCATCTACATTAATTATATGAGGCATATTTAGTTATTTTTGATATTCAATTAATTTTAATATTAGTTTTTCAATTATTTCAGCCTTGCTTTTTTCTAATTCATCATCTGTTAGAAAAAATTTCTCAATAGGATAATTGAAATGAGTTGCAATTAGATATATTTGTTCCAATGTGTATTTATGTTTAAATTTAGGGCTTTCAATATTACCGACTTGACCAATACTATTTAATCCAATAATATCACTAATCTCTGCCTGACTTATATTGTGTTCTTGGCGTATTTTTTTTATTTTATTAACAATAAAAAGTTGAAAATTCGTTTTTTTTGCTATCATGTTGCAAACTTAGTATTATAAAGTCTCAATTTCACCCTCAAAATGAGGTTTTACTTTAGTACAAAGATAAGGACAAACTAATATTTGCCATTTTAATACACTTCTTTGCAAAGAATCTATTTTTATTACTAACTTTGTGCTAAATTTCAGAACAATACTAATGGAAACAAAGAATCTAATAACAGAATTGCCTTTAAACGAAATCCATTGTACGGACTGTGTTACAGGCATGCAAAAAATAGCTAATGATTCGATTGATTTAGTTGTTACTTCACCTCCTTATGATAATTTGAGAGATTATAACGGTTATCAATTTGATTTTGAGCATATTGCAAAAGAAATATTTAGAGTTATCAAAAAAGGAGGCGTAGTAGTTTGGGTCGTAGGTGACAAAGTTAAGAATGGCAATCGTTCTTTAACAAGTTTAAAACATGCTTTATATTTTCAAGAAATAGGTTTCAATGTGCATGATATAATGATTTATGAAAAGAAGAATACTCCTTTTATGCGTTCAAATGCTTACACAAATTGTTATGAATTTATGTTCGTTTTTTCAAAAGGAAGCCCTACTACTTTTAACCCCCTAAAAACAAAAACAATAAGACAAGGAAAAGAAAAATTAGTGGCAAATAAAAAAGCGGATGGTATAAATAACAAAGTATGGGGAGAACTTAACAGTGAAAAGACATTAACCAATATTTGGCAATATGCGGTAGGGCTTGGCGGCTCAACAAATGATAAAATTGCCTTTCAACATACTGCTATTTTTCCTGAAAAATTAGCAAAAGACCATATCCTTTCATGGACAAATGAAGGAGACGTAGTGTTAGACCCAATGTGTGGTTCGGGTACTACTTGCAAAATGGCAAAAGCCTATAAACGCAATTTTATTGGATTCGATATTTCAGAAGAATATGTTGGGATTGCCAAAGAGCGTATAAAGATACTTGAAAACCAATTCTTATTGGATTTATAGGCTACTCCTTTTTCTTCTTAGGTTTTCGATATGCAGGCAATTCTTCATCTTCGTATTTTATCAGAAAAGTGAGAATCTCAATGTCATGTATGATTTCTCGTTTTTCTTTTAGGTTTTTGGCATGAATTTTATAAATTTCTTCAGGAATAAATACCAAATAAACCGCCCGTTTTAGCCCTAAATGCTGACAATAATAGGCTAATTGTTCTTTCCCTTTTCGGAATTGTGCCAAATGATAAAAAACTTTTGATTCTATCAATAATTCTTGGTTTTGAATATTAATAATTAAGTCTGTTTTGCCCAAAGCAACCTGCGCTTCTCGATAAGATTTCCCTTCTATTGCAAACAAAAGTGCCTGAATATAGGTCTCAAAAGCATAAATCATTGCTGCTTCGGGAATAGATTTGTACTTTCCTGTCTGCTCTTCTTTCTCCCGAAACGCCGAAAAACCTCGTTTTTTGATATATTTCGCAAAATCTCCAATAATTCTATCTATGTTGAGTTGCCCACCTGCTGTAAAATAATGCTCATGTACCACTGATGCGGAAATCCGTTTTCCCTCGCCATTTGTATAAGGATAAAAAGCCTCATATAAACGTTTTTTGTACAAAGGTACCCAAAATGCCACCATCTTATCTGCATCTTCCCGCACAACCCCATTTGTATGCAACACTTTTATTGCGGCTCTGTCTATTCTAAAAGGAATTTTAGTTTCTGTGAACAACAAAGTCTCCACAAATGAACGATAATCATCGGCTTTTATGATAATATTTTCCACATTTTTGTCTATCGCCACATTCAAGTACCAATGTTCCACTTCTAAATACATTTCGTAAGTCAAAATCGGGGCAGTAGGATAGCGTTCTACCAATTCTTTGGCAAAACCATTGACAAGTCCTGGCTGATTTGCCGTAATTTCACATATTTTTGCTTTTACTTCTGGCGAAAATAATTGTCCTGTTTCATCTTCGTGCTGTTTAAATAATTCATAGCTTTCATCATTGCTAAAAAAAGGAATATTTAAGTTTTCCGCAATATTGAAAGGGCTTGCATTTTCTCGCACAACCCCTACAATATTCGAAACCCCCACCAAAATGACGGATTTTAAGGCATGTTCAGTGCGCAACTGATAAGCCCCTCGAATTGCATGAAGAAAATCGCCAAAGTAGTCAGGGTTTATTCCTTCTACCTCATCTATAATTAGGACAAATTTATCATCGTTTATGGTTCTAATCTTTTCAAAAGTATCCGCAATCCCTAAGCCTGAAAAATCTATTCCCCAAAATTCTGTTAAGTGATTGGTTAATGTACTAATGAAAGAAGATTTTGCTTCCCCCGTATAATTCTCAAAATTAATATGTGCCACTTTATAGCCCATAATCGTCAATTCTACTGCTAACTGTCGAAAAAAGGTACTTTTTCCTGTTTGCCTTGGTGCCAAAATCGTGAAATACCTATCATCTTGAACAAGTTCTATGCCTTTGTGTATGTAATTGCTGCGAAAAAGTGTATAATGCTTTTCAGTAATATTGGGTCCAGATGTATTAAATTGTCTCATGTCTTTATCAATTATTGTACAAAGATACAAAAATCAATGGACTTTTCGTCCTTTCCATGTATAATTTTTGACGAAATTGCCTACAATCCCAATGCTTGATACATAAGGTATATAGCTGATTTCTAAAGCAATAAAAGTCAAAAAGCTGAATTTTTGTCCAAAAAAATGACAGGCTTTTCGCATCAAGGGAAAATCAAATAGCATTTTTAGGACAAACAAGAAAATGGAAACAAGGAAAAAGGATTTATCATAAAAGCCCAATAAAAATACGATAGGAATGCCCAATATTGCCAAGAAAAATAGAATTTGCGTGACATTGATATAGCGATTTTGATAGGCTCTTGCTTTGCTCACCCATCTTACCCTTTGTTGCCAAAATTTGCTAAATGTCTCTTGTACAGGCGTTTGTACAATGGCATTTTTATCAAAAGCATAATGAATCTCATATTTTTTCAGTGCATGAATTTTTTGTAATAATAATTCATCATCGCCAGAAGCCACTTTGTCTATGCCTTCAAAGCCCTTTACTTCTTCAAAAACCGCCTTGTGAAATGCCAAGTTTGCGCCATTGCACATATTCGGTTTGCCTTGATTCATTGCCCCACCACCCAAAAGATTCAAACCCATAAATTCCCAAATTTGAAGGTTTATAAATAGTTCATTATCATTACTTATGAGCTGAACAGGACCCGAAACCAAAGCTGTTTTTGCAGTAAAAAAAGACATCATGGTTTTTATCCAATCTTTTTTCATCACACAATCCGCATCTGTTTGCAAAATAATCTCGCCTTTTGCCTGCGAAATTGCATAAGCGATTGCTGCTTTTTTCCCTGTATTTTGAGACAAAGAAAAAACCTTTAATTGAGCATATTTTTGTGCGATATTTTCTGCAATTTCTGCTGTATTATCTTCCGAAAAATCATTTACTAAGATAACTTCATATTTGTCTTGTGGGTAATTTTGCTGTAAAATAGCATTTAAACAGGTCTCAATATTTGCTGCTTCATTTCTTGCAGCAATCACAACACTGACATTCGGAAAATATGAATGGGGTAGGGGAGAAGGGGCGTATGTGGCATGATATACATATACAATATAGTATATCATGCTGATTATGAAAATAGTAACAATTAAATATATCATAAGTCTTTTATTTTTCTCGCAGATTTTCGCAGAAAAAATACGCAGATTAACGCAGATAGTATCAAGAATCTGTGTTAATCTGCGGTTCAATTTGCGAAAATCAGCGAGAAATTTTTAGTATTTCATGCCTAAGTTATGAAAGGTAAATGCCCAAATATCTGCCCATTCCTCTATCACTTTTGTCGTAGATTTACCTGCACCATGCCCTGCCGATGTCTCAATCCGAATCATTACAGGTGCATCGCCCGCTTGTGCATGTTGCAGTTGTGCCGCAAATTTGAAAGAGTGATATGGCACAACCCTATCATCATGGTCAGCAGTTGTAACAAGCGTTGCAGGATATTTTACGCCTTTTTTCAAGTTATGATAAGGCGAATAGCGATACAAATTATCAAATTGCGCTTTGTTCGTTTCTGAACTGCCATATTCTGGTACCCAAGCATGTCCAATCGTAAATTTATGAAAACGCAACATAT
>JAAFHL010000007.1:0-12763 GCA_013298365.1 Bacteroidota bacterium
AATATTCATACTTGTAGCTTCATTTCTACTGATGACCTAGGCAAAATGCACCCTGATGGCAGCTTTGAAGTGTTGGGACGGATTGATTATGCCGAAATGCGGGGTTGCAATTTGATGTATATCAATGATTGAAAAAAATAAAGATAAAACTATTTTTTTTCGTGGATTTTACTAAAAAAGGCACATATTTGCACATATTTTACATTCTCCATTTTTAATATTACAATCCTCCATGCCCATTTCCATTTTCATTTCTGCTGATGCAGAAGACAAAGATTTTCTAACAGATATAAAAAATCATTTTGCGCCCCTTACACGCAATCGAGATATCTCTTTGTGGGACGAAAGTCAAGTGCAAGCAGGTGAGGATTTTGAGGCTGTGCAAGAAGCACAGTTAAAAGCCGCAGATGTTGTTTTGTGTTTGGTAAGTGCCGATTTTATGGCAACTAAAATGGCTTCTTCCTTGTTGCAAACGGCTTTTAGTCGCATGAATAATCAAGAAATTGTGATTGTACCTGTCATTGTGCGAGCTTGTTCGTGGGACTTAGAACCGAGTTTTCAGGGACTCAAAGTCTTGCCGCAAGATGGCAAACCTATCAATAAATGGGACGATAAAGACGAAGCATACAATCATTTGGTCCAGCAGTTTCAAAGCATTGTGGCAGAACTAAATGCAGTACGAAATGCTGCGGAAGCAAGTCGTTTGCAGGCAGAAAAGATAGAAAAATTTGCTACACAAGTACTTGAAAAAGATACTATTACAGATGATTTACGCCAAAAAATAGCCCATTTATACCAAGAAATAGACGCTGCTCAACATGCAGAACAAGCCGTTTTGACCGAAAGAAAAACGATGTGGCAGGAGTTAGATGCGTATTATAATTCCAACCTTTCCTTGTATAAAGCACAAGGTTATGACGAAGTTTTGCCATTTTCGGAGGGATTAGCCGCAGTAAAAAAAGCCAATACATGGGGATTTATCGACAAAACGGGGCAGGTTGTGATTGCTTGTGAATATGAACATGTTGGCACTTTTACCGAAGGATTAGCAGTTGTAGAAAAAACAGGCAACTTTGGTTTTATAGATAAAAAAGGGCAAATCGCTATTCCTTTGCAATTCAATCATGCCATGTCATTTGTGGAAGGGCTTGCTTCGGTAAAAATCGGTGAAAGCTATGGCTTTATAGACAAAACAGGCAAAGTCATTATCCCCATTCACTATCATGCAGCATGGCACTTTTCTGAAGGCATTGCCGCAGTTCAACGTTATAGTAAATGGGGTTTTGTAGATAAAACAGGCACTCGTATCACGCCCCTGCAATACGATTTGGTACAAGAATTTGCAGATGGGCTTGCGGCAGTAATGCAAGAAAACAAATGGGGCTTTATAGACAATAAAGGAGATACGCAGATTCCGTTTTTGTATGATGGTGCAAAAAGTTTTGAAAAGGGCTTTGCCAGTGTTTTGAAAGGCGAAAACTGGGTGAGTATAGATAAAAAGGGGAATTGAACCTATTGTATAACATAAAGCGAAGAAGAGATTTCACGTATTAATATAATGCGCAAAATCTCTTTTTATAGTTATTTTTTAGCTTATTAGCTTACATCAAAACTCGGGTCAATATATGCCTTCCAAGCCAACATACCGCCGACCATATTACGCACACTCGTAAATCCATTGTCGGTCAAAAATTTTGTAGCATTTCCACTTCTGCCTCCAGAACGGCAAATCATAACAACTTCTTTATCTTTGAAGTCTGCCAATTCTTCCAATTTAGAAGGAAGCTCATGCAAAGAAATTAATTGTACACCTGCTAAATGCTGTGTATCCCACTCATGCGGATTACGCACATCTATCATAATAGGTGCATTTCCCGCATCTATGCGTTCTTTGAGTTCGTTTACGTTGATGTCCATATAGTATTGTGTTAGATTTTTGTATGTTGTTTGATATGCTGCAAAGATACAAACAAAAAATATATCTCCCCCAAAAAGCTGTGGGAAACAGTTCAAAATAAGTAGATAATCCTCACCCAAAGAAAAAAAGCACTATGATATTGTTTTCTTTACGCCTTTATTGCTAAGCAGCCTTACAAAAAAACATTCCTTTGTGTCATCTCACAAAGAAATGTTTTAGCAAAATAGTTGCATTTATTATTTGAATCTGTGTATTGTTTTTCATGACTCCGAGCGAAATAGTTGCATATAGCAGTCTATCGGATTCTTTCATATTAATCCCTACTAGATAATTGAGAAACGCTCTTGTATGATTGAAATCCAAAAATACAAATAAAATAACAAAAAAGGCGTTATTTTGTGAATATTCTTTTCCTTATAGCAGTTTGTTGGGACAAAATAACTGATTACAGTTTTGTATTTATTTCATGTTCATCTCCATTAACTTGGGTTGAAGCGTGTTTTAGGTTTCTACAAAGCCCCGAAAATTTGTAGATAGCGAAAAGATAAGGAGTATATTTGGCGTATAATTTGTACTTTTGATGCTGAAAATTGATTACATACCATTATGAAGAAGATAAGTTTATATACATTTTTTGTGCTGATTTGTCTCAGCACTTTTGCCCAAAAAAATATGTGGTGGAAAGCCATTCGTTTTGTGCAGGTGCCGATGGAAGACACTGTTCCTAAAAAAGTACCTTGTTTAGCCATAGATGACAAAGACATTGTATGGACAGGTCGTGGAAATTTCCTTTGTGGCTGGGACGATATAAAGCGCAAATGGGAGTATCATAAACTTACAGATACACTTGCTACCATTAGCCTTGATGCCAAAAATGTTTTTTGGATAGGCACAAACAATGGCAAAATTTTGAGTTATGACAAGGAGTTGAAGATTCAAATACCTTTCACTATCAAGGAGTTAAAAGAGGGAGATGTGAAAATAAACAGCATTTATATAGATGCCCACAATGAAAAATGGATTTGTACAAGCAATGGTTTGTATCATATTTTAGATGCAAAAAACTATCAGGCTGTTTATCTTTTTGACAAAACAAATGTGTATCGCTTGCGTAAGTCGCCCGAAGGCATTTTGGCAGCAACAAGTAAGGGGCTTTTCAAAATGGTGAATAAAGAATGGAAACCGATTCAGGGCTATTATGGAAAAAATATTGGCGGCTTAGATGTAAATGCGGCAGATGAGAAATTTTTGGCACTTTGGGGCGAAAAAAAGGACGAAGTTTTTTGGAATGCGCAAAAAATTGGTACAGATTCCGCAGGCAGATATAAGTTTAATGATGTACTTGCAGATGGAAATGAGCGTTTTTGGGGCGCAAATTTAGGCGGAATTTATGGTTATGTGCCTGATGCTGAGTGGCATTATTTTCACGAAGCCAATTCTGAGTTAGATGTTTCGGTGGCACATTGTATTGGTGAGGACGAAAATGGCGATATTTGGGTGGGTGCAGAAGAAGGTTTGTATAAAATGGCAATGATTGTGAAGACGGTAAATGGGGTAGTTGGCGCAAAACTCACAACACAAGACAGCATCAGAATGAAACTTATCCCTAATCCAGACGCAAATGCGGAGGTAGATTTAGGAAAAGGCGAAAATCATATTGTATTGCTCTTAGATATTTCGGCTTCTATGCAGTCGAGTATTAACAAAATGGCGGTTGCTTTTGCCAATATTTTGAAATATTTGCCCGAAACGGACAGGGTTTCTATTGTAACTTATAATGGAAAAACGGAAATTATGGCAAGTAATTGGGCTGCAAACAAAAAAAACAAAGTCCGTATAAATGACATGTTGAGCGATTTTACTTATGAGGGAAATACAAATATTCGAGCAGGGCTGAAAGTTGCCATGAAGTTGGCGAAGGAAAATAAAATTGTGGGCGGTAACAATCGAATTATATTGGTATCTGATGCCAATTTTGAAGTAGAAAAACAATATGACCTTGTAAATGATATTACGATGGAAGGCATTTATCTAAGTGTTTTTTGTTCGCAGAAAAAAGCCCAAAAACAACATGACGAGCTTTCTAAAATGGCGCAAATGGGGCATGGCAATTATTTTAATTTTGCCGTAGGCGATGATAAAGCCATAGAATCTGCTTTTTGGCAGGAAATTACAAGATAGTTTTTAGCCAATTTTCTACCATTTTTTCGCCACACTCCGACAAAATAGATTCGGGGTGAAACTGCACACCTGTGAGGGGCAAAGTCTTGTGTTGAATCGCCATAATTTCGTCAGCACCTGTCCAAGCCGTAATTTCTATTTCTGGCGGCAGGGTATCATTTTTCACCAACAAAGAATGATAGCGCATGACTTGTAGCGGATTTCTAAGTCCTCGAAAAATGCCGTTTTGTGTGTGAGAAATCAAAGAAACTTTTCCGTGCATGGGTTTTTCTGCCAAGACAATCGCTGCCCCCGCAATTTCTGCCATGATTTGATGCCCAAGACACACACCCAAAATAGGCAATTTGTCCCAAAAATGCTCCACAACTTTATAGGCAATGCCACTTTCTTTGGGCTTTCCAGGTCCAGGCGAGATGACGATTCCATTAGGATTCAAAGCCGCTATTTCCGCCAAAGAAATGGCATCATTTCGCACTGTTTTTACAGGCACAAAACGATGCAGCAAATCTGCAAGATTGTATGTGAAGGAGTCGTAGTTGTCTATCAATAAAATCATCGCTATCTTATGCAGATTAATCTACTAATATTTCTTTATTTTGAATATCTCGAATAAAAACAGCAAAACTTGGATTTAAGGAATAATATCCGTTTAGTTGTTTTTGTTTTCTGTATATTTTGGAGATTTTTCGGTAATAATCAGGCTTTTTTTGGTCTATGGTAAAATTCTCTTTTTTACTCAATACCATATTCAAGGTACTAAGACAATTGGCTGTTTTAGCGGCTTTTGCCATTTCATTTTCATAATAAATTGGCAATAACCAACATTCAATAGAATCTACGGCAATCGCAAAAAGGATTTTGCTTCGATATGTTTCAAAAAAATCTTTGCCCTGATGCGTATTTATTATGTTTATAAACCTGTCTTTTACATGCTCAACAATTTCTGCTACATCACTGATATTCAATAAATTTATTTGATATTTTTGTGAAATATTTTCAGATTTTAATACATCTGTATCTATCTGAATAATGAGAAAATTGTTAGTAAACAAAGCAGTTTTAAAATCGGAAGAAGCACAATATTCAAAAACCTCTACCCAATTTCCTGCTTTTTCCATGCGATTCTTATCCGTAGCATCTCTAAGTGGGCAAAGCGGATTGATGGGAATATCTACATTGTTGAAAAAGCCAAATAAGATATTTTCGAGTACAATTTGGTCTGTAATGCCTTCTGTTATTAAGCCAAAAGAAATCATAAGCAATAGGCGTTAAAAAGTTTTGGGTAAACCACCTATTGCCCCCCGCAAAAAGGCTTCTGATAATCGAATAGGCTCAACACCTGCGGGCGTTTCAGGTTTCATAATTCTACGTGTTTTTGTATGTCCATCGCCATTTCTATACACCACAAACAACCTTTGCATGTCATCATCTAAATTTAATCCGTCTAAAATGGCGGGATTATGGGTGGTAAGAATGACTTGTTTGTTTTGTTTTTGCGCCAATTCTGCCAAAATTTGAATTAC
Organism: Bacteroidota bacterium; assembly: GCA_013298365.1. Lineage (GTDB taxonomy): Bacteria > Bacteroidota > Bacteroidia > J057 > J057 > JAAFHL01. Next base: position 5,623 of record JAAFHL010000007.1, read on the forward strand.
TTTTGAACACAATTTTGGATTAAAAGCTGTATCTATATTATCTATGGCAAAAAAAGGAGGTGTTTTATCGCTTGAAAATAAGGTAAGATAAAAAAGTAAAAATAAAAACCCTTCATTTGCACTTCTTTGGTCAAAATGAAGCCAGCCTTCTGTGAGAAATCTATCTTGAATTTGAATCTTTCGTTCTCCAAAAAACAAATCATCAGGAATCTCAAAACTTTCAAACCAATCTATAAAAGACAGATTTTCTTGAATTAACGCAAATAACGCTGGTTTATCTTTTTGTATATCTACCAAATGCTTAAATAGTCCTTCTCCTTTTGTACCTAAAGGCTGTATCTGTCCTTCTTCTTCAAAACGGCGAAGAAAATGGTTTTCGGGCGCATAAAAAAGAAAGTCTGAAACCCGTTTTTGGAAAGATAATAAAGGCGTATTCACTATCTCTTGACTTACTTTTTGCCAAGTTGTTATCTCATCTTTTGCCTTTTCAAGTTTATCATTTATTTTTTCTTTTAGTTTTTGTAAAGTTTCCTCATCTAAATTTAAACCTTCTGCATAATTAAGGAACATATCTGCTGGGATACCTTCAAAAACAGCAGTAAGGGGCATATTTGTGTCTAAACCTTTTTTTAAAAAATGTTCTCTAAATTCTTTATTTAAATTTTTATCTTTTGCTAAATTATAGGACTTGTTATTTTTGCGCCAATTTCCTTGTTTATTTTCCAAATAATAAGAAAAAGTATTTTCTTTATCATAAAAAAAACGGAGTATAATCTCTTTATCTGCATTTTCTTTTTCAAACGCAGATGTCATTAATTTAGAATCCGTTATCCTAATTCCACGAGAAAATAAAAACTCATTGTCTAATTTATCTGCAGCAGCAGCACTTCCCAAAGCTATCGCTTCCAAAATATTACTTTTTCCACAGCCATTTTCTCCAATCAAAACATTTATGCACCCCAAATCAAGACGCAGGTTTTGAACGGATTTATAATTTTCTATTTCAATTGTTTGTACCATGAAAATATTTTTTGAAATCATCTGCGTAAATCTACGTCTTTTTTCTGCGGAAATCTGCGAGAAATAAAGAAATCTATAAATGCCTTTCCGAATGATAACTTGACCTTACAAGCGGACCACTTTCCACATATTTCAAGCCCATTTCCAAGCCTTTTTCCTTATAATGTGCAAACAAATCAGGGTGAATAAACTCATGCACAGGCAAGTGCATTTTAGTAGGTTGCAGATACTGCCCAATCGTAAGCACATCGCAGCCATGCGCCGCCAAATCCCCCATCAATTCATATACTTCTTCTACCGTTTCACCCAAACCCACCATAAAACCTGACTTTGTGCGTGCGCCCATGTCTTTTGTATGTTGAATTTGTTCCAAACTGCGTTCATAGCGAGCTTGCGGACGCACTCGGCGATATTGACGTTTTATGGTTTCCATATTGTGTGAAACAATTTCCGCGCCTTCGTTTACAATCAAAGCTAAAGCCTCCCAGTTCGCTTTTACATCAGGAATCAAGACCTCCAAAGTTGTTTTTGGACTCAATTCTTTGGTGAAACGAATGGTTTCTGCCCAAATCCCTGCGCCAGAATCTTTGAGTTCATCACGATTAACCGAAGTAATAACGGCATGTTTTACCTGCATTTTTACGATTGCTTCCGCCACTCTACGAGGCTCGTCCAAATCCAAACTATGCGGTTTGCCTGTAGCAACCGCACAAAAAGAACAAGAACGAGTACAAGTATTCCCCAAAATCATAAAAGTAGCCGTTCCCTCGCCCCAACATTCCCCCATATTTGGGCAACGTGCGCTCTCGCAAACGGTGTGTAGCTTGTTGTCATCTACCAAATGACGAACTTCTGTGAAGTTTTGTCCGTATGGCAATTTTACCCGCAGCCAAGCAGGACGAGGACCATTGCCAGGAAGATTATTTTGTATGAGTGTGTTTGTCATTTGATTGTATTTTGTGCCGTATTTGTGTACAAAAGTCTAAAAAGGATTGAAATGTTTGCAGATGCTTAGTTTTTGCAGCCCTTTTTACGAGTTCTGCTAAAAAATAGGCTTGAACTACTTCTTTGGGATTATTTTTGCTGTAAGAAAGATTTCTTTCTACAAATAATTCTTGAAGATATTCATTATGAAATTGCGCATGTTGTGTTTCTCCGATTTTACCCATTTGTTCTGGGTCATTTTTTGATACATCATAAAAGCGAATGTAGTCTCTCAATATTTCACTATTAGGATTCTTTTTGAAAAGCTTTGTATTTCCAAGAAACCATGTTTCGATACAGCGATTTTGGACAATTATGGTAAAATTAATATTGGAACTTAGGCATATATCTTCATTTTTCATAAAAGTTAATACCTCCATCTTCCTATCTTCAATCGTATCTTCATCAGCATCAAGACAGACAACAAATTCGTTATAGCAATTTAAGGCATTGATTTCATCTACACAATTACGCAGATGATTATGTAACAAAGAAGGATAGCCATTTCCGCTAAAAATATAGTAATTATTTTGAATGGCTTCATCAAAATATTTTACTTCTACCAATTCAGGAATTAAGACTGACAGCCATTTAGGATAAACTTTTCTTTCTGTTCTTTTTCCTTCTACTAAAAAATAGATGTTCATATTTAGGCTATTCCTGTTTGATATTCCTCTAATTGAACCAATTGCATGAAAGCACTGTGTTTAGATTTGCCAATATTAAAATGATTAACGTTTTGCGTTTTGACAAGTCCCCCATTTCTTGTAACCAATTTCCAATTTTCAAAATGAATGGCATCAATGATATAAGGATGATGGCTAGTAAGTACAAACTGTAATTGTCTTTTTGCACTTAACATATAACCGGTTAAATCATTTATACAATTGATTCCTAAGCTATTTTCAAACTCATCTATCAAAAAGATTGTACCTTCTGCACATAAATATAATTCACTTAAATACATCAGTGTTTTCAAAATACCCGATGAAATTTTATCTTGGCTTATCCAGTGATGCACATTTTTTTCTTTAATTTGAATAACAAGACGGTTTTGTAATCCTTTATTTCGATTGTTGTCTATATTATTATTCAAAATGGTAATCTTAATATCTTCAAGTTGTGGGAAAATATCTATCAAACGCTGTTTAATTATTTCAAACATTTTTTTATCACTTTGGGCAACTAATAAAAGTTTTGTTTGTGTTGAAAATGAAGATGCCTGTATTTTTTCAAGTGTATTATAGTCTTTCGCATTTTTTGTATGTAAAAAATTAAATTTAAAAGACAAATCTAACACTTCACTTGATAATATATTACTGAATCCTGTATAAATCGGTTTAACTATATCCTCTTCTTTCAGTAAATGAATTATACTTTGTTCTTGGGACAGTTTAATTGTAGGTATTCCATTAAACAAAATCCTCTCCTTATTTCTATCTATTACCAAGATGTCGTTTAAGTACAATTTTTCATATAAGAGTTTGCATTTATTTTCATTAGGAAGCAGATAGTCTATATTCTCAAAATCATATTGCTGTATTTCATAAGCCCCTTCCCAAATATATCGGTTTTTATCTAATGTTTCAACGCTAATCTTCCATGTTACACCATTTAAGGAACTTCCCTTAGCAATAAAAAGCATATTCTGTACACTTTTCAGAATTTGAGTTTTTCCTACACCTGATGCGCCTACTAATAAGGTTAAACGATTGAATGAAAGCTCTTCTAACTTCCAGTCTAATAATTTATCTTCATATTTAAAAGCGATGATTCTCATATAAGCCTATATTTTTCACTGCAAAATTAGTTATTTTCTATCAGATTATCGTAACAAACATACGCAAGTATCATTTTTTGTTTGTCGAAGCTGTTTTTTCGCTTCAAAATCGAATAAATTTTGCGCAAAAATGCCAAAACAAAAATTGCTAAAAATACAGATTATGTACCGTTTTAATACCTTGCTTAAAATGGATTAGCAAACCTTGTGTCTTTTACAAACGTAGAATCGCTCAAAGTAAGCAAAAAAGCGATAATTTGACACTTTTCGGTTTCGCTCAGGTGTGCGCCACCTGTTTGTGCTGTTCCCATTTTGCTGTCTATATTAGCACTTTTATGTACACCCTCGTTGTAAAAATTCAGGACTTCTGCCAATGTCTGAAAACGTCCATCATGCATATAAGGTGGCGTAAATGCTACATTCCGAACAGAAGGAATTTTAAATTTCCCCAAATCTTGCGTTTTTTTCGTAAAACCCCCTAAGCCTTTATCCTTGTATAAAGCAGCATTTTGTACACTATCTAAGCCATTATTGCTAAAACTAAGCGTAGTGCCTAAGGCATTTGCATCTGTGGTGTGACAATGCAAACAGTCGCCCTTTGTCATATCATTCATCAATACAAAACCCTGATACTCGTCATCTGTAAAGCGGGCTTTTCCAATCATTACCTTATCGTATTTAGATTGATAGGATAGCAAAGTACGTAAAAACTGTGCAATAGCCTTGCTTATCAAAGTGCTATCTATGGTTATTTGTCCAAAAGCTGCCTCAAATTTGATACGATAAAAATGGCTTTTTTCTATTCTTTTAGCCGCTTCTAACCAAGAAAAATTCATCTCATCGGGATTTCTAAGTGGGTGAAAAATTTGATTTTCAATGGATTCACTTCTTCCATCCCAAAAAAAAGCAGGATACCACGCTAAATTAAATAAAGGCTGCGCATTGCGGGTGGTTAGGAGTCCATTTTTTCCCTTACTAAAAGTGACACCTTGGTCTGCAAAAGCATTGACTTGTTTGTGGCAACTTGCGCAAGCAAGGCTACTATCTTCGCTCAAAATTGGGTCATAAAATAAAAAACGTCCTAATTCTACTCCTTCTTCCGTTACAGGATTATTTAACGAACTTGGCATTTTTGGAAAAAAAGGCAGAGTAGGAAAAAGATAAGGGCTTGCTTTTCGGGCTTGAATAAAGCCCATAAAAATGGCAAGCCCTATCGTAATGAATAGGTATTTCATTTCCTTACTTCCTTTCTATTATTATCGGGAAAGTCTCCTCCTCTATATTTGTTTTTATCCTCAATCTATACAAACCCCCAGGATATTTCTGGGTTTTTATAAAGAACTTGGTAGGTATATTTTTCCACTCTTCTACTATATTTCCCAGATTATCAATGAGTTGCATATTTTCTATAATATGAAAACCTTGGATTTTTTGTGCTTCTATGAATAGCAAATCACTCGTAGGATTCGGATAAACATTAAGGTATTTGTCGAAGTGCTGCCCACTTACTGCTGTATGTATCATGGTTGCGTGGGCATTCATGTTGTCAATCATCCAGCCTTCTTTTTTGATATTACTCGAATCAGAGATAAAAGAAAATCTAAAATAAACAGTGTCTGGTGATATGCTTACCCAAGAAAAATCTAAACATAACCAGATATCACGCCAAGTGCTATCTGTCCCACTAAAAACATATTCTCCTGTGGGTAACGTATCTTGATTATTGGGCAAAAAACCATAAAAATTATATACATATGGATTGTTAAAAACATTTTGCCAAGTTTGCCCCTGGTCTTGCGAAAATTCTATCATTCCGCCAGTATGATTCGGGTTCATGTCCAATTTTTGTTTCCATTGCCAGGCAAAAATGCCTGAATTTGTCCAAGCATACATTTTGGTGTAAAAACGAGACACATTATTGGGGGGATAAGAATTTATCGTATCGGTTACAATAACATTCGGGAGACTTGTTGCTGCATTAAAAATGGGCTTTTGCGGCTTACCTATTTGCCAAATATTGTTAGTGTCGGGGTCTATCGTAATGTTGATAGAATTGTCGAACACAGTATCTGCCCCATCAAAATACTGTGTGAAGAAATACTGTGCAACAAGTGGCTGGCAAGCAATGAGAAGAAAAGCGAGAAAAGATAAAGTTTGTTTCATACACAATTATTTATATGGTAAAAAATAATAAAAAGCGTAGGACGTGGTAGATTACTTTTAGTAATAACATTATCTATAACGAATTAAGATTTTTTTTCGTTGCTTCTATAAAAAAATAAAAATATAGCAGTTCCTTCTTTTTGCTTGCTTCAATATTTATTCATGCAGCAACTTGCAAAATAATTTCGTCTTGTAAGTATTATTTTAGTTACGTTCCAAAGTGCAGACCTAAGCTTATTCCTCTATCCCGTTAGGGATACAATATCGGTAAAAAACATAAATCCCCACCCACCCTCATTTTTTCGTGCTTGCACGAAAAAACGATAAAATTGGGTAAATATCGGATATTTCTACCGATATTTTGTGCCTACGGCACAGCATATCTACACTTTGGTACGTAACCATTATTTTACCATTAATATTTACAAAATGAAATACTTATTCATGAGTTTTGCTGTATGTTTGACAATAGTCGTTTCTATTATTTTATTAGCTTGTTCTGACGTTTGCAAAGACGTAGATTGCGGCATTTATGGCACTTGTGATGCAGCTGACGGAAAATGTGTTTGTGTTGTAGGCTACGAAACAGACGTAAGTGAGAGATGCGACTCATTATCAATCACCAAATTTATAGGTACATATAACGTGCATGATGTATGTGCAAGTGGTACTTCTGACTACAATGTTAGCATTTCGCCTTCTTCAACAGGCGTAGATAAGGTTGTTATCAACAATTATGGCAATTACTCAGCAGGTTCTGTCTTATTGGAAACCCCTGCTACGGTTATGCGCAATACGCTAACGATTTCAGAGAAGATACAAACCTTCAATAACCACTCATATCATATCTATGGCACAAGTGCTACAATGATGCCTGACAGCACATTTACATTAACATATAAAATGGACATAGATGGGATTTTAGAATTGGATTGTGTGGCGGTATATCATAAGCAATAAAAATGCTCACACATTAAAGTGAAAATTTTCGCAAATAAACATCGTTCACTTGCGAAAATCTGCGTTTTTTATTTTTGGAAATTTGCTTAAACTTAGCAAAAACCTTATTTTTCCCTAAAAAAGATATTGATAGGCACACCCTTAAAGTCAAAATACTCTCTCATTTGGTTTTCCAAATAACGTTTGTAGGATTCTACCACGTATTTTGGGTGATTGCAGAAAAAGAGAAATGTA
>JAAFHL010000007.1:12773-35262 GCA_013298365.1 Bacteroidota bacterium
TCCGATCTAGGCACACCTGCGGGAATTTGTGTTACATATTTGATGTGAATAATACGTCCACGTTCTGCGGGCGGGTGATGCTTGGCAACAGCCGCAAGCATTACATCATTCAATTCACTTGTTGGGATTTTTTTAGATTTATTAGCCTCTACCTGTATCGCAAGTTCTAATACTTTCAAGATACGTTGTTTTTCTATCATTGACGTAAAAATAATCGGAATATCATTAAAAGGCGCAAGGCGTTCTTTTAAAATTTTCTCCATATCTCTTGCGGTATTTGTTTCTTTTTCTACCAAATCCCATTTATTAACAACAATCACGATACCTTTTCTACTTTTTTGTGCCAAAGAGAAAATATGTAAGTCCTGAGATTCAATGCCTTGTGTAGCATCTATCAGCAAAATTGCTACGTCACATTCCTCTACAGCTTTGATGGTTCGTAGGGTAGAATAAAACTCCAAATTTTCTTCTATCTTGGTTTTGCGGCGAAGTCCTGCCGTATCTACTAACACAACATTAAATCCAAAACCCGTAAAAGGGGTGTGAATACTATCTCTTGTTGTGCCTGCAATAGGGGTTACAATGTTCACGTTTTTGCCTAACAAGGCATTTACAAAACTGGATTTGCCCACATTTGGTCTGCCCACAATGGCAAAACGAGGAATACGGTCGCCTTCTTCCTCCTCAATTTCGGCTGGCAACATATTGATAACCTCGTCTAATAGCTCTCCTGTACCCGAACCTGACAAGGACGAAACCGAAAACACTTCGCCTAAGCCCAATTCATAGAAGGTAAAAGAGTCTTCTATCATGCCAAAGTTATCCACTTTGTTGGAAACTAAAACAACTTTTTTGGCAGCTCTGCGCACAATTGCTGCAAAAGCCTCATCTAACAAGGTAATGCCTACGGTTACATCTACGACAAATATCAACACATCGGCTTCTTCCATGGCAATATGCACTTGCTCCCGAATCGCCGCTTCAAATACGTCTTGAGACTCCGTAACATACCCGCCCGTATCTATCAAGGAAAAAGTACGTCCATTCCAAGTTACTTTTCCATAATTACGGTCTCGTGTTACTCCACTGAAATCATCAACAATGGCTTTCTTTTCTTCAATCAAACGATTGAAAAGGGTAGATTTACCCACATTCGGTCTCCCGATAATCGCTACAATTCCTGACATAAAATTTAGGCATTTTTTGAGGTTTCTCGCAAATTTATCTATCAAACTTTGCGCAAATCTGAGAGAACCTTAAATGCGGTGCAAATTTGGGAATTTTATCGTGAATTTGCAACCTTTTCCTACTTCTGAAGCCAAACTAATATTTCCACCGAGTTTTTCGATAGCTCCTTTTACAATAGAAAGCCCTAAGCCTGTACCTTTGACTTGATTTGTAGCACGATAAAACATTTCAAAAATACGCTTATGATGTTCCTCACCTATGCCAATACCATTATCCTCTACGACAATGGAAATGTAATTTTTAGCATCTTCGTTTATCGAAACCCGAATATAAGAGGCTGATTTATTTTTGTCATAGTATTTGATAGCATTAGAGATGAGGTTATATAAAATAATCGTGATACGCTGCCTGTCTGTAACAAGCGGCATAGATAGGTTCACTTCAATCTCTTTTTTGATGCTGTCGAAACCTTCAGAAAAACACAAAGGGTCTAAAATTTCGTCAATTAAGCTTTTTATGTCTATTTCATTTTCTTCAATATCACTTGTTGTAATTTTACGATAATCAATAATTTCACTGATGGAATTATCCATTTTTTTGAGTTGCGACTCCATGATGCCCATATATTTTTCCAATTCCTCAGGCTTTTGTGTATAGCGCATCACCTGCAATAAACCTTGTAATGAGGCTACAGGCGAACGCAAATCGTGTGAAGCACGATAGATAAAACTTGTAATTTCATCATTTACCTTTTGCAACTGCTCATTTGTATCTTGCAGTTTTTGCTCCATTTCATGTCGTTGCGAAATATCTCTTCCCGTACCAATCAGAACATCTTTTCCAAAATATTTACCTTTTTTGAGGACAAGTTCTTTTGGAAATATATGCCCTTGTGCGGTAACACTCCACCAATCAAAATATTGTGCTTCGCCTTTCCATGCTTTTTGAATTGCTGCGCCCACTTTTTCCATATCATTCATGTCAGGTGCGCCAAATATTGCAGGGGTTTTGCCTATGGCAAAATCTTTGGGATAGCCATATTTTTCTACAACAGATTGATTTACGGTAATAAAAGTAGCGTTCTCATCTAATACATAAATCAAATCTGGGCTATTATCAAATAAGTCAAAATAGGTTTCTTTTGTCGTAATTTCTTGTGAAATGTCTTTTACAAGGGCTATATCTTGTATATGATTTCCATCTGCATCAAAAATAGCGGTAACCGTAGTTTGTGCATAAAACACATCTCCATTTTTTTTGATATATCGCTTTTCTACTTGAAAATGTGCTTGTGGGCGGTTTATTTTTAGCGACTTATTCGGATTTTCCTTGGTCGCAATATGCGTATGTAGTGCTATATCATCGGGATGTGTGATACTTTTTACATCAAGTTTAAGTAGTTCGTCTTTTGAATAGCCCAACATATTGCAATACATAGGGTTTGCATCTAAAAGCATGCCATTTTGCGGACATACAATCGCTACTCCCAAAATCGTATTTTGGAAGAAGGTATTAAGATTGTTATGATTCGATTCAAAATAAGGCGTAGGCATAATTTTTACTGTTGAGTACATAATTTTTGCTGAAAAATAAGACAAATACTAGCAGATAACATTTTATCTAAAATCGAGAAAATAAAATAATCTCTATTTTTTGTTAAGCACAATACATGAACCCTTTTTCAGCATAAATAGCGAATAACTTTGCTATTTATATGCGTTTTGGTTAAAATATATAACTAGCTGATTCATGTCTATTGAAGACTAACGAAGTATCTGACTGCAAAAGTACGATTTTGATACAAAAAAACATAAAAGAAAATTCTTAGATTATGTTAGAAAAGACCTTAATTAGCAAAAAAAACAGGGTTTTATTCCTCGTAGCCCAAATGTTTGAGTTGATGATGATTGTCTTTCCAGTTGTCTCTAATTTTGACAAATAACGCTAAATAGACTTTTTTCTCCAAAAAAACCTCAATATTTTTGCGTGCTGCTGCGCCAATTTGCTTTAACCTTGAACCATTTTTGCCAATAATCATGCCTTTTTGTGTAACTCGTTCTACGTATATCTCGGCATGAATCACAGAAATGTCTTCTTTCTCTTGAAACTGCATAATATTTACTTCCGAACTATACGGGATTTCGTCCTCCATCTGCATAAATATCTGTTCTCTAATCAATTCTGCTACAAAAAAGCGTTCATTTCTATCTGAAACGGATTCGGGGTCGTAATAGGGCATACCTTCGGGCAGCAAATCAACAATGGTTTGTTTGATGTTTTCCAAACCTGTTTTTTTGAGGGCAGAGATTTCAAAAATATGATTGAAAGAAATCAATGAAGATACTTCTTTTTTGCGCAATTCTATCTTTTCTGGCGTAGAAATATCCGTTTTATTAATGATAAGAATTCGGGGAATATCTGTTTTTTGTGCAATTGCCATCAGGTCTGCTTCGTCATGTTTTTCGTCTGTTGCTACCATTAACACAAGTACGTCCGCATCTGAAACAGCATAACTTACATAGTTCATCATTTTTTGATGCAACTTATACTTGGGTTTTATCACACCTGGCGTGTCGGAATACACAATTTGATAATTGTCCTCGGAGTCTATGCCCAAAATACGGTGTCTCGTGGTTTGCGCTTTTGGTGTAGTAATCACCAATTTTTGTCCAAGCAGGGCATTCAACAAAGTAGATTTGCCTGCATTAGGTTTACCTATGATAGAAACAAAGCCTGATTTCATAATATAAGGAATGAGGAACAGGAAAAAGAAAGGAAGGTTTTCGCTTTATGCTAATTTCCTTTTTTCCTTGTTCCTGCTATTGACGTGGTTTTAAAATATTGATAATTCTTTGAGCTGCAATTCTGCCTGTTTCGGCTCCGCCATTCATTGTACCCATAAAATTTTGGCTACAATGTTCGCCTGCAAATAGCAGGTTTCCTTCCGCTTCTTGTGCAACGCCTACCAAGGTTGTACGTTGTCCTGTTTTGTAACAGGCAATGCTTCCTTTCGCAAATTCATTGTCGCCCCAGTTGCTGATAATCGCTTTTTGATTATATGATGCTGTTACTTTTGGAAATGCTTTCTCCAAGTGCGGTAAATATAATGCTACTGCACTCGCTTCTTCCCCCTCTTTTAGGTCTTTTGCGGCACTTCCTCCCAAACAAATGGTATAACCACCTTCCGTTGATTTATTTTGTAATTGGTTTTGAAACAAGCCATTGTCCCAACTTTCATGTGTTTTATCACTCAACATATAGCCGATATAGCCTCTCGAACGCCACATGCGATACGAAAACCCCATCATCAACTTGCTGTGATTACCATAACCTAATTCGTCTATACATTGTTTCTTTTTAGGAGAAACAGTATTGCTATTCATTTTCACATTTCTCAATACAGAAAAAGGAATAGCCATGATGACAAAATCCGCTTGAATTATCTCTTTATCATTAAAAGTAAGATTAAATTGTCCTGTTCCTGCACTATTTATTTCCGTAAGTCTCATGTCAGTATAAATGGCGTTTTCAAAATCCTTTTTCAAGGCATTGATTAACACATCATTTCCGCCCCTTATCTTATAACGTTTGTCTTTTGTACTGCCATAGAATCTAAGTTCTGATTTTGCCGTAGTAAAGTCAAAACTATCCAAAAAGTTGAGGCTAGATTGCTCACTTACATCTAAGCCAAACTCGGCAGTATAAGCTGTTTTGAGCAAAGCACTCATCCAGGCACTTGCCCCCAAATTATCTATATATTTTTCCAAAGGCGTATTATCTATCCTTTTTGCGTCTGCATTTTTCCTTTTTACATCAAGAAAACTAATATCTGTTAAAATTTTGGGCAAAATTCCTTGAAATTCAGCCACCATTTCCTGCATATTTCGGTGTTTTCCCTCAAAGAAAAAGGTTTGCATTTTGAGGGGCAAAGGGTCTTTAAAAGTGTCTATTACCTCCAAATCCAATTCTCTTACTAAACGAAAAATATCTTTATGATTTGCATCAATAAATTCCCCGCCAGCTTCGGTAAAAAGGTTTTTACCCACCATGTTTTTGAGCGTTTGTACACGTCCCCCTACCTGCGAGGCGGCTTCATACAAGGTAAATCCGGTGATTCCTGCCCGATTGAGGTAATAAGCTGCCGTCAACCCTGCCAAGCCGCCGCCAATAATGACAATCCTACCTTGCGGTGGGTTTGCAAAAAGTGCTTGTGGCAACAAAGCCGCAGTGCCTACAAATGCACCGGCTTTGATACTCTGAGCCAAAAAAGACCTTCGAGTATAAGAAGGGTAGGCCTCTTCTTCAATAAGTTCTTCAATAGAAGGTTGATTTTTTTGAAGAGATTGATTGGCAATACCGAAAGCCTTATGTAGTAAAGCGAATAAAACTGTGCGCATGAGAAAAATATAAATATATTAGTTTTGCGACAAAAATATACAAAAAAAAGAAAATTGCAAAGGATTCTAATTTGTATGAGATATTTAATTCGATAACGAGGGTAAATATTGGTAAAATAAAGTGTTTGCCTTGTGCGCTGATTAAAAGGAGTTGGCAGCAATCAAAATGTTGCATGCGTTCATTTTTAGGCGTCATCTCTTTCTTCCTAATCTCCAAAATTTCATTCGTAAACAGATGCTCCATTAGATTCAAATAAAGTGAAAGAATTAGTTGATTCATTTTTCTCGGTTTGATACGTTTTTAATGGCTTTTCAAGATTTACCCCATTAAATTCCGTAGCTAAACCTAAGCGTCTTAACCCTATTTTAACATATTCATCTTGCAATTCTATTCCAATAGAATTACGATTTAAGCTTTTCGCCACAAAAGAAGTAGTAAAAGTTCCCGAAAAAGTGTCAAGAACTACTGCATTTTCCAGAGAACTCGCTTTAATTATCCTTTCAAGCAAACTTATAGGCTTTTGGGTAGGATGATTTTCATACTCCTCCATTCTATATCTAACTCTTGGATATTCCCAAACGTTGCCAGGCACTTTCTCCGAATTGTAGGCTTGCGGCGGATTTTTACGATAATCTATTAATTTCCTATCTGCACCCGTTTTCGCTGTAACTAAAATATCTTGAGCATTAAAAATATAGTTATTAGCATCTTTTGCGCAAAACAAAATAGGTTCATACATTGAACCGTAATATTTTTTAGCTTGAACGCCAGAACTATCATAATACCAAACCAAATGGGACAAAATAGTTAATTTACTTCTCAAAAAAATATCAAAATAAGGCATAAATTGGGTAGAAGTCATTACATAAAAACTTCCATTCCGCTTCAATTTTTTGATGCAAAGTTCTAACCAATTATAACACCAAGTTAAGTAACTCTCATCTGTTTCCCACTTATCCATACAACCATTAAATTTTTTTCCTATATTATAAGGAGGGGCAGCAAATATTAAATCTACTGAACTATCCGCTCATATTTAGTCCATCAAAAATATCACCCCAAATAATTTTATGTCTTTCTGTTCCTAAAATTTCCATAATAATATGATAAAAATTAATATGACAAAGTTACTACAATTCCACATAATATTAGCATGTTTTTTATTTTTATTCTATTGCATGGAACGTAGGGCTTTATCAGCATTATTTTGTTCACTATTCCGATAATTTTATATTTCTAAGCCATTTCTTTTCTGTATCTTTGCATATATTTTTATAAAAACACTTAATTTTGTTGAAAAATGCCACTGTTATTTCCTGACATTCAAGAACTTGTGATAGTAGATGAAGAGATTGATGAGCAAGTCCCTGCCAAACTGATTGTGTGGAATGATGACATTAATAGTTTTGATTGGGTGATAGAATCCTTGGTTTCGGTTTGCAACCACTCACAAGAGCAAGCCGCACAATGTGCATGGATTATTCACACAAAAGGGAAATATGCCGTAAAATCAGGTCCTTTGAGCGAAATGCGCCCTATGCGTGAAGCCCTTGTGGATAGAGGCTTACAGGCTACGATTGAATATTAACTATCGCTAAACGATGCAAAAAATATGTACGATACAGCACTTACTCGCCTGTTGGGAATAGAATATCCCATTATTATGGCACCTATGTTTTTGGTTTCTGACACAAATATGGCGATTGCAGCGATAGAATCGGGCATTTCGGCTTGTATTCCTGCGCATAATTACCGTACAGATGTGGCTTTTCGGGAGGCGATTCAAACGGTGAGGGCAAGCACAAAAGGCTCGCTCGGTATCAATCTCATTACCAATAAATCCAATATTCACTACGAGTCGCAGCTCAAAACCTGTGTAGAACTAAAAGTAGATTACATTATTACTTCTTTGGGAAGCCCTGAAAAAGTGATAAATGCCTGCAAACCGCATGGCATCAAGGTGATATGTGATGTAATAGACGAGGTATATGCCCAAAAGGTGGAGGCGATGGGCGCAGATGCGTTGATAGCGGTAAATGATATTGCAGGCGGTCATGCGGGCAAACTTTCGCCCGAAGTGCTGATTCCTTTATTGGTAAAAAACTGTAAAATTCCTGTTATTTCCGCAGGTGGTGTAGGCAATCGCAAGCAAATGGATTATATGATTTCCTTAGGGGTTTGTGGGGTTTCTATTGGTAGCCCTTTTATTGCTACTACCGAAGCTCCTGTAAATCAAGCCTATAAGCAAGCCATTGTAGATTATGGTGCAAAGGACATTGTGATGACAACCAAAATTTCGGGTACGCCTTGTGCGGTTATCAATACGCCTTATTTGCAAGAAATAGGAACGGAACAAAATTGGTTGGAAAAGTTTTTGAACAATAATAAGACGCTGAAAAAATGGGTCAAAATGCTCACTTTTTATAAGGGAATGAAGGCTTTGGAAAAAGCGGCAATGGGCGCAACCTATCAAACCGTTTGGTGTGCCGGGCAATCTATCGAAGATGTACATAGCATTCGTCCTATCAAAGAAGTGGTTGCCGATTTGCTGGCAATAAAATAAGTGTATAGTTGAAAGTTGATAGTGGATAGTTAATATATTAAGTGATTAGTATTCAATATTTTAACGACAAGCAAATACTCACTTACTTTTGAACAATTACTTAACATATTTTTGCGAAAATCTGCGGTTTAATCTGCGTTCATCTGCAAGAAATAACAGTAGCCTTTGTATTTTATCTAACATTCTTAATTTTTTATGAACGATTTCGGACAATTTATCGAAAATCCTGTGGCTACGGTCATTTTGTTGGCAACTGTGGCTACAAGCCTTATGGCATGGAATGACCCGAGCATTATCGCCCGTTTTATCCTCAATCCTTTTAGGGTGGTAAAATATAAGGAATATCATAGAACCTTATCAAGTGGCTTTATTCATTCAGATGGCATGCACTTGTTTTTCAATATGTATAGCTTTTATATTTTTGCCTTCATTTTGGAGCAAATTATGGGGCATGTTACCTTTGCTTTGTTTTATGTGATGAGCTTGATAATGAGTCATGTTTCTGTTATCGCAAAACATCAAGATAACCCTGCATATAATGCACTTGGGGCATCGGGGGCAGTGAGTGGTTTGGTATTAGCCTTTATTATGTGCAATCCCAGTTGGAATTTATATTTAATGTTTATTCCTGTTCCTATTCCTGGTTGGCTATTTGGGATTTTGTATATGGCTTATAGTCAATATGCTGCAAAAAAAGGAAATGATAATATTGGGCATGAGGCGCATTTATGGGGCGCACTTTCGGGGGTGATTCTTGCGCCTATCATGAGTGAGCCGATTAGAGAAGGGTTTTTCAAATGGATTGGGAATTTGATGTAATTTTTGTTTCTCGCAGATTTCCGCAAATGAAAAGCAGATTTTCGCAGATGAAAATGTATCATATAAAATCCCATCATATTTTGCAACCTGACGGGATTTTATATGCAAATACCTATTATTTTTCGCTTGTTTTCTTTTTGTCTTTTTTAGGTTTTTTCTCCTTTTTTACCTTTGCAGGTTTGCCGTTTTTTTCAGGTTTTGCTGCCATTTTATTTTTTCCAGCGGCAATTTTTCCTTGCTCCAAAAAGGTTGGCGCATTTTGAAAACCCAATACTTTGTGTACTATTTCGCCATTTGTAGGGTCAATAAACAGCAAGGTAGGATAGGCATTTACACGATAGGTAGCAGCAAAATCTTTGCCCTCACCTTTTTCCATGTCCAATTTCACATTGATAAAATTGGTATTGAAAAAAGAACCTAATACATTGTCAGAAAAAGTTTGTAGCGACATCGCTTTGCAAGGACCACACCAGTCTGTGAAAGCATCTACAAAGACGATTTTCTTTTGTTTTTGTGCCATTTTTGTGATTTCTTCCCACGATTTGTCGTGAATGAACTCGATTTGCGCACTTGCCACAGTCATGGCACTTAGGAATAGGACAAGGGAAAATATATTTTTCCAAGAAAATTGTGTGAACATATTGATTTGAAATTAAAAATGAACGCTTCGACACTTTGGTAAACACAGCGGAGTCCAAAGCTCATCGCAAGTAGTTGAAAATTGAGAATGAATTATATTTGATTATCAAGAAGTAGCCGTATTACATTAGTTTAGTGCGTATTTTTAAGTTAAATATTCGATTGTTATATCATTATACTAACTTTTAATTATCAACTTTTAACTATCAACTACTTTTTTATCATTGCATAATCATGATGGCAGAGACTTTTGCATCAGACGCAATCGCACTTACCTCATAGATTTCGCCACCAAGTGTAGCATTTGCATCTGTTTTTTGCTGCAATGTGTAATTAATCCGTGTAACTTTGGGAACTTTAATTTCTATTTCTCCCGCACCATTGCCAGGTTCTACAACCATCAAGGAATCGGGATACAAAGATTTTAATTCTGCAAAAGTACTACCTACTTTGATATTTTCAGCAGTGGAAAATAAGGTAGATTGTATGCGAATTGCGCCTACATGTGCATGAATAAGGTCATTATTCGATTCTCCTTTTTCAACAGGTGTACTTTCAATCGTGATAGTACCTTCGTTGAGGGTAACGATTTTGCCAAAAGCACTGTAATCTTCTGTAGAAAGAACGGTATCTTTCACACTTTTGATATTTGCATTTTTGAAATCAAGCCCCGCAAGTGAGTCACCTATTTTTACAAAAGAAAGTCCTTGGTTACAGATATTATTCGTTTCCTTGTCACAGTCTTCCGATTTTTTAACCGTTTGAATTCCATTCATTGCAGCATATTGTGTACCAGCCTTGTCATCTTTGGCACAAGCCACAAGCAGTAAGGTTACAATCAAGGTAGTGAGCTTATACATGTTTGTTGGCATAAATTCTAATAAGAAAATGATAAATAAATGTCTAAACCCTTTATTCGTTGATTTGACACAAAAGGTTACATCAGAAAATCAACATGATTGCTAAAATGTACAAAAAATGAAGTTTTTACTTTGATAATCAGGTATTTGTTACCCCAAAAAATCATTTTATTTTTTCTCGACATCACTTATCTGTTTGCGCATGTATTTTGCCATTTCTTTGATAGCATCTCGTGCTTCGGGGATATATTGCCAAAACATTTGCCATACGTGTATCAAGCCTTTCCACTTTTGTAATTCTACTTGTACGCCTTGTTCGTGCGCTTTCCATGCAAAACGAATGGAATCATCTCGCAAAATTTCTGCCTCACTGACCTGAATTAAGAGGGGCGGAAGCCCACGCAAATCCGCATAAAAAGGAGAAATGAGTGGGTGCATTTTGTCATAATCCCCATAATACATTTTTGCCCAAGCAGGTATGTCAAAATATTCGAGCATGGTGTCATGTTTTTTATTTTCCCAAGCCGAATCGCCTGTAACCGCCAAATCTGTCCAAGGTGCAAGGCAAATTCCTGCCAAAGGAAGTTCCTTTTCTTGCTCCCTAAGTGCCAACATCGTAGCCAAGGTAAGTCCACCGCCCGCTGAGTCGCCCCCTATAAAAATCTGTTTAGCTTGATATTTTTGTTCGGAAATGAGCCAGTTGTAAGCCGTCATTGCATCATCTAAGGCAGCAGGAAAGGGATGCTCGGGTGCTTTTCTATATTCTACCGAAAATGCTCGAATCCCTGTTTCATTGGCTATTTTTGCAATAAATGCCCGATGCGTTTTGGTAGAACCCATCACATAGCCGCCGCCATGAAAGTACAACAAAATATAGTCTTTTCTTGCACCTTGTGGACGTATCAATTCTGCTGAAAAGTGCGGAAAAGTAATTTCTTGTACACTTGTCCCAAACGGGAGCGGAATTTTATTCGTAATCATGTCGCCCGTTCTGCGAACAAAAGGGACATCTGAATGCCGAATTTGTAGCCCATGAATGAGCCTTCTAACCGCTTCTTTGACTACTGTATGTTGTAAACTTGGCATGTATCTTTTTGTAATAGTCTCAACCATTACGAAAGTCTGCGACCGTTCGTAAGGTTGCAAAGCCTAAAATCCATATTTTACAGCCCTTCGAGTGGTCGAAGACCCTCGAAGCGGCTTTTCCTATCGTCTCTTCAAATAATCAATCAACAATCTAACCCCTACCCCTGTGCCATTTTTGCCACGATAGCTATCTGCGGCTGTGTTCCACGCAGCACCTGCAATGTCTAAATGAATCCAAGGATAATCGGTAAATTTTTCGAGAAACTTGCCAGCCGTAATTGCCCCTGCACCTGTGCCACCAATGTTTTTCATGTCAGCAATATCACTTTTCATCATTTCGCCATATTCCTCCCAAAGTGGAAATTCCACTAAACGTTCATACACCCTTTCACCACTGCGTTTGAGTTTGGTTTTAGTTTCCTCATCTGCTGTTCCCATCATCGCTACGCCTACACCGCCAATCGCAACCACAGATGCCCCTGTCAATGTTGCCAAATCTATGACTAATTCGGGGTCATATTGTTTTGCATACGCCAAAGCATCTGCTAAAATCATGCGCCCTTCTGCATCTGTATTCAACACTTCTACGGTTGAGCCATCATACATGGTAATCACATCGCCAGGAACGTAGGCATTTTCGCCAGGGCGATTGTCTGTTGCAGGAATCAAGGCTATCACATGACAGTTTAATTGCAATTTTGCCACGCCACACATTGCTCCAATCACAGCACCTGCTCCTGCCATGTCGCACTTCATCATGTCCATAGAATTAGGGGTAGGTTTGAGACTAAGCCCCCCCGTATCAAATACAACGCCTTTTCCTATCAAAATAATCGGCTTTTCATTCACCGCATTTTCGGGCTTATATTCCAAAATAGTAAAAGTAGGCGGCAACTGACTGCCCATATTTACTGAAAGCAAGCCACCCATTTTGAGGGCTTGAATTTTAGATTTATTGAAAATATCCGTTGTAAAGCCATAAGTTTCCCCAAACGCCGCCGCCCGATTTGCCAACTCTTCCGCACTTAATGTAATCACAGGCTCATTTACCAAATTTCGAGTAATAGCCGTTGCTTCTGCTACTGCTACCGCATACGCTACGGCAGTTTCTAACTTTTTGCCTTTTCCATATATAGAAACAGACGTTAAGGCGGCTAAGGTTTTCTCGCTCTTATAATTCAAAAATTGATAATTGCTCAAGTATGCACTTTCAGCCATTCCCATTGCATAATCTTCATTGATTTCACCTGGAAAAACGAGCAGCATATCAGCATATTTATATTCATTGGCAAAAGCAATAGCTTTTTGTGTGGTACGGCGAATGGTTTCAACGCTAGGATTTTCGCCTACTCCCAAGGTACATATTAAATAATTACCAGAAGGACATAGTTTTTTTGCACCTTTTTCAGCCTGCTTAGCATCAAACTGAATACCTGAAATATCAGTATCTATCCATTCATTTGCAGCATCTAAATTGTTATTAGTCAATAAAATAACAATCAATGTCTTTGCATCTTTTGGAAATTCGTAGGAAAGTTGTATATTCATTTTAGTTTATGATTGAATATTTTGAGGAATGCAAAGTGTATTTTGCATATATTAGGGAACAAAGATATGGAAAATAGTATTAACTTTGTGAGAAGATATAGGGGATATAGAATAAATTATTCTTGTCAAAGACAGACGCTAAAACATAAATCTATTATAGATTTGAGCAATCCATCGATATAATTATGAAACATTTCATAGAACGCTTTACGCATCGCCTTACACAGCCGCTTCCTGGTTTAGAAGTGCAAATGCGTATGGCTCCTGCAATTAGGGGCAATAACAATCATTTTCCGCCTAATGCCCGTATTGGTGCTGTGTTGATTCTGCTATATCCTCACGAAAATGAACTATATACTGTTTTTATGAAGCGTACAGAAGATGGTGGCACACACAGTGGGCAAGTGAGTTTTCCGGGTGGAAAAGTAGAGGAAAGTGATAAAGATATTATTCATACTGCATTACGAGAGGCAGAAGAAGAAGTAGGTGTTTTGATGTCTGACGTAGAAGTCTTGGGGCAAATTTCGGAATTATACATTCCACCGAGCAATTTTTGGGTTTATCCTACGATTGGTTTTTGTGCAGAACGTCCCAATTTTGTGATAGACCCAAATGAAGTTGCACACATTATCGAAGTACCTATAAGCTATTTGTTGCAAGACGAAATTGTAGGTAGCAAAAAAGTACCGATGTCTGCACAAAAGTCTATTATGATGGAAGTGCCTGTTTATCAAATATATGACCATACAATTTGGGGCGCAACGGCAATGATGATAAGCGAGTTTTTAACTTTGGTGAAAGAAACGCATTAATTTTTATGACTATATAATTCCTTATACAATGCAAAAACTATTGATATTGTGTGTTATAATGATAGGCTTTGTTGCTTGTCACCAAGAAGTGAGCAATAAATCGCTGGCAGAGATGGAGCAAAAGATGCGTGAAATCAATGCAGAAGATGATTCTACTGATATAAAAAAGGCGCAACAAGCCTTAGTAGATGCTTATTTGGAATATGCAAAAAAGCATACCGATGCCATAGAAACGCCTGATTACCTGTTCAAAGCCGCAGGTTTAACGGAGGTTGTAAGCAAAAACACACGACAAACAGTAAAGATTTTGGAGCAAATTCCGCAAAAATATCCTGATAGCGAGCGAGCTGCACAGGCTTTGTATCGTTTAGCGGTCATTTATCAAAGCAAAATGAAAGATAGCGTAGTGTCGAATCAATATTATTTGGAGCTGATTGAAAAATATCCGAATCATCCGCTTACAATTTCGTTGCAGCAATAATGGGCATTTAATTTACGCTTGCTTCCATCTCAATTTCTTCATACACTTCTTCCATGCTCAAAACCATATCTATTTGCGGTAAATTGACAACATCAGACAATTCGCTATATACCTTATATAGCCAACCTTCTGCCGTTTTTTCCCAAACCCGCACACGATATTCGTCTTGCGAAACCACAAGATAATATAACAAGGAAGGCATTTTGATATAGTTGTCCAATTTATGATTCAAATCTGTCATAAACGAGCTATCAGAAAGAACTTCTATCACCAAAGAGGGATTGCGAAGGGTAAGTTTTTCTTGCAAATCCAAGGAATTGCAGGTAAACATCAAATCAGGATAATAATACACTTTTTTTGCGACAACTTCTAAACGAATATTTTCGGTAAAAACCTTGCATTTTCGCTTTTTTTGCTTGATTTTATCTCGAAAAGTAACAATTAAATTCTGCACGACCAAATTATGATTTGTCGTTGTACCCGTCATTGCCCAAATATAGCCGTTTTCGTATTCGTAACGGTCTTTGCTTTGTTTGTCTATGTCAAAATATTCTTCTATGGAATATTTAGTTGTTATTAATGATAATTCAGCCATATATGTAAAATTTTCTGCTAATATAGCCTTTTTTGTCCAGATTTAGGCATTTTTTTATAAAAAAGTAAACAGGGTTTAACCCTGACAGGGTTATATAAAACTAAATACCTACCTTTGCAGGGGTTTTATCCTCAAAATATGAGGACTTAACAAATAATATGACAACAACTGAAAATATTTCGCTCAAAAACTACAATACCTTTGGTATAGAGGTTTCTGTGTCCAAAATGCTCGTTATTCAGCAAGAAGCTGATGTATTGGATTTTATTTCATCTAAAGAAAAAGATAGCAACTTTTTGATTTTGGGGGGCGGCAGCAACTTGTTATTTACACAAGATGTGCAAGGCTATGTCCTGAAAAATGAAATCAAAGGCGTAAAACTCGTTTCTGAAACCAAAGATGACGTGTATATAAAAGTGGGTGCAGGGGAAAATTGGCACAAAGTTGTGCTGCATTGTGTAGCCATGAATTGGGGCGGTTTGGAAAATTTGTCCTTGATTCCAGGTTGTGTAGGGGCTGCACCTATTCAAAATATCGGGGCTTATGGCGTAGAACTCAAAGATGTTTTTCACGAATTAGAAGCAATTCACTTGGAAACAGGCGAAAAAAAGGTCTTTTCTTTGGAAGAATGTGCTTTTGGCTATCGAGACAGTGTGTTTAAAAATGCCTTAAAAGGGCAGTATTTTATCACCTCGGTTACTTTTTGTTTGCATAAAACGCCCATTTTGAGTGTCTCTTACGGCGACATAGAAAAGGAATTGAAAAAATTGTCTCACAAAGAATATAGCATCAAAGATGTGAGCAATGCAGTAATCGCCATTCGTGAAAGTAAATTGCCAAATCCTGTGGAAATTGGCAATGCAGGCAGTTTTTTCAAAAATCCTACCATTCCCAATAAGCAATTTAATCGTTTAAGAGGCGAATTTCCCGAAATGCCCTTCTATCCGATTTCGGCTTCGCATACCAAAATCCCTGCGGCATGGCTGATACAACAATGTGGCTGGAAAGGCAAAAACTTGGGCAATTATGGCGTACATACAAAACAGGCTTTGGTATTAGTGAATTATGGTGGGGCGAGTGGCAAAGATATTTACCAACTTTCTACCGATATTTTGGCATCGGTGAAGAAACAGTTTGGGATTGAGTTGGAAAGAGAAGTGAATGTGGTGTAGCATTTGTAATAAACAAGGCTTACGCAAAAATGTATTTTCACAGCATAGTGTGTTCACTATTTGCCTTGATTATGCCATTTTTGTGTAAGTCCTTTTACTCAAAACAGTGTTTTCTATTGATAAAAATCCCAAACCAAGGCATATATCTATCTGTAAAATGCTCCATATGGATATTACTTTTACTTATTTTCAAGGCTTTTAGCTGTTGTATGATTTCCTCTTTTAAAGAATCTGGTCCACAAATATAGTAGGACGCATTTGAGTCAATGGCTAAATCGGTTTTACTTATTTGCTTCTCGCCAGAAATAAAATCAATGTACTGAAATTGTGGATATTGATGGGCTAATTGATTGAGTTCCTTTTTGAAAATGATATTTTCTTCCTTTGTGTTTGCATAAAGCAATGTTACCTTGCTGTGGGGTTCAAATTCAAGCATTTGATGAATGATACTAAATAAAGGCGTAATCCCACTTCCGCAGCAACCATGATATAATCTTTCTTCAAATTTGCATTAGCGGTAAAGTTAAAATCACCAGCAGGCAGAAGTGATGATACGGTGTCGCCAACTTGTGCAGTATGATAAAAATAGTGTGAAACCTCGCCTTTGAGTTTTACGGTTATTCTTAAAAAGTCATCTATATTGGGTGAAGAACTTAATGAAAAACAGCGATGATAGGTTTTACCCTCAATTTTAACTTTTAGGCTTAAATATTGACCTGCCTTGTAATCGTAAAATTCTTTGTCTGTGGGTTTGAAATATACAGAAGCAATATTATAATTTTCTTTCACTAATTGCTCGATAATCAATGTTCTGTATTGCGTATTATCTATAATTTTTTCGTTTTCTCTTTGGTGAATTGCTGTAAATGTGCTACTTGTTGCGTTGAGTTCTGTGTCGCAAATAATGTCCCAAAATCTGAAAAATAACCCATAGTTGCCATTATAAGTACCAAGTAGTAATAAATAAAGAAGATTTGAATTTTGCATAATCTATATTAAATAATGTAAGTTGCGAATGAAACGATTGTAACGATGTTCGTACTGCGATTCTCCAGAATCCCATAAAAAAGCAAACCATTAAGCATACATGTTTTGTATATAGCCTGCGATTCTGGAGAATCGTAGTACGCTAAAAACAATACGCAACTAACATTAATTACTTAATATATTAACTATCTACTACTCGTGCTTAGCTTAGTCGAAGCATCAACTTTCAACTATACACTTATTTCAACTATACACTTAAACCTGTAAGAAGCTCGATTGTATTTTAGGCGTATTTTGTGCAGAAATCTTATTAGAAAGGAGCAAGAAAGATATAATGAGAAAACAATATTTCATGGTAATCGTAAAAGTCATCTATAGAAAGCCTACAAATTTAACAGTAATTTCATACATTTATTGCTAAACCTAAAATGATATGAAAAAAACCCTTAATTTTGTCAAGACAAGATAATTTCCCACCTTGCACAAATTAAACCTTTATATACAAAAATCTGCGGTTTAATCTACGCTTATCTGCGAAAAAAACAGATAAATCCTCATGTTAAAATATGAAAATTGAACAAATCTATACAGGCTGCCTTGCACAAGGCGCGTACTATATCGAATCTGATGGCGAAGCTGCCGTTATTGACCCTTTGCGAGAATATTCGCCCTATATCAAGCGTGCTGCCGAAAGTGGTGCAAAGATAAAATATATTTTTGAAACGCATTTTCATGCAGACTTTGTTTCGGGGCATTTGGATTTGGCGGCAAAAACAGGGGCAAACATTGTATATGGTCCTACGGCAGCCCCTGATTATCAAGTACATGTAGCAGAAGATGCGGAGATTTTTTCTATTGGAAAATTGAAAATAAAAGTACTTCACACACCTGGACATACCTTAGAAAGTAGTTGCTATTTGTTGGCAGATGAAACAGGCATGGACTATTGCATTTTTACAGGCGATACGCTTTTTATTGGCGATGTAGGCAGACCTGATTTGGCGCAAAAATCAGATTTGACACAAAATGACTTGGCAGGTATGTTGTATGATTCTTTGCATACGAAAATTATCCCTTTGGCTGATGAACTCATTGTTTATCCTGCACATGGCGCAGGCTCTGCTTGTGGGAAAAACATGAGTAAGGAAACTTTTGACACCTTGGGACACCAAAAAGAAGTCAATTATGCTTTGAAAGCTGCTACAAAACAGCAGTTTATCGAAGAGGTAACCACAGGTATTTTGCCGCCACCTGCCTATTTTATCCTCAATGTGCAGAAAAATAAACAAGGAACAGGCGGTTTAGATAATGTTATGTCGCAGGGTTTACAGCATTTTGCGCCAAAAGACTTTGAAATGTTGGCAAACGCAGGTGAGGCTTTGATTTTGGACACACGTCCTGCACAGCTTTTTGCCAAAGGTTTTATTCCAAATTCGATTAATATTGGACTTGACGGGCAGTTTGCGCCATGGGTAGGGGCTTTGATTCCGGATTTGAAGCAAGCTATTTTGTTGGTTACAGAGCCAGAAAAGGAAGAGGAAAGTGTGCTAAGACTTGCGAGAGTGGGTTATGACAATGTTTTGGGCTATTTGCGAGGCGGCATTGAGAATTGGCAAATGGCTGAAAAAGAAGTAGATAGCATAGCATCTGTTTCAGCAGAAAATTTTGTGAATATTTGGAAAAATCAAAAAACTTGGGTGATAGATGTAAGACGTGTAGGCGAGTATGAGGGCGGTCATGTGGCAGATGCGCAAAATGTGCCGTTGGATTTTATCAATGAAAATATGGCGGCAATTCCCAAAGATGCACCTTTTTACTTGCATTGCGCAGGCGGGTATAGGTCTATGATTTTTGCTTCTATTTTGAAATCAAGGGGCTTTGATAATTTTGTGGAAATTGCAGGCGGCTTTGGTGCAATTAAGAAGTTTTTGTGATGTTTTGAGGGATAAATAATATTTATAAATTGGATAAGGAGCGTTGTTTTTTTACAAAAAAGCTAAATGCTATATTCTTTTCTATTTAGGCAGTAAGGAACGAGTGAAAAATAAGATAGCCATTCTGCAAGAATCCATAAAAGCTAAGTGATTCAGTATCAGTTTTCTGGATTCTTGCAGAATGGACAACCTTAACAAGTTATTTTTCACTCGTTCCTAAATATAAATGAACATTTGTTTTGTTTCCTAAAAGTAACTATCTTTGCTACATGGCAAAACAAAGCAGAAAAGTGTTAATAGGACCGAAACCGTATATTGTATCATTTTTGTCTGATTATGGTTTCAAAGTAACATTTGGCGATAAGGAAAATACCTTATTCGCTCATAACAACTGAAAAACAAGAGTTATTTTACACTATGAAATACGCACATACTTTTATTCCTTTGAAGCAAGATTTCCCTCCCTTTTGGGAAAAAGAGCATTTCAAAGTTCCTTTGATGAGATTAGATACTTCGAGAATGTCTCCCGTTGATAAGGCATTATTGGAAAATACGCTTATGCGTATAAAAACGGTTGAAGATAGTACATCGGCAAAAATTGAACAAGAAAAGTTAAAAGCAGTTGAATCTACCAAAAAAGAAGCTGTAAAGAAATTACTCACGATGGGATTAGGTACAGCAGAACAAATTGCCGAGGTGCAAGGTATATCTCTTGAATTTGTCATCCAGGTTAAAAAGAATTTGGCTATTGCTCAAAAAAGAAAAACCCAAAATAATCGTAAAAAATAAAAAATGCTTTACAAAAATATTGAATAGTGTGCGAGCCGAAAACACAACGGTCTCTCTACATCAGCATAGTTAAATAAAAATGCAAGCACTTTTAATCGCTTTTTTGATATTGCTCACAGGAATAGCCGCCCTTGTGATACTCTATTTCTTGGGCAATTTCCAACAGATGCAAAGAAATCGTATCAATAGAACACCTCGTGTGGTATTTATCCCTCAATTAGAAACCGTTCAAAATGCGCCTATTATAGTTGAAGAAGCAGTAAGTGAAGTGGCATCAGAAAGTATTGAACCTCTTTTAGAAGTAACAAATCCTGTTATTTTGCAAACGCCTCCTGTCTCTCCACAAGAAACGCCTGAACTTGCACAAATACTTGAATCTGAAACGCCTTTGCAGCGAAAAGAACGCTTGCGAAATATGATAATCGGTGGCGAAATATTTGATTAATACGTTCTTATCCAGTCTTTTGCGGCTTGTAAAATGCCTGTATGCTCTGCAGCTGTCGGGCTATATTTGGCAAATTTCACCAAATCGCTGCGACTTAACAAAGTTGTTAAATCCTCAATCGCCATTTCGGGAAGTTTTTCGGAAAGTGCCTCAATAATTTCGTCAGAAACTTTCTCATACGCCGAAAAACCTTTGGTTTCCGAGATATAAGCACGCAAAATATAAGAAATACTTGCGTAATATTCTTTTACATTTTGGGTATTTGCCAAGTCTATTTTTTCCAAAGTAGAAAATGCTTTGAGGGCTTTCGGGCGAGGGAGCATTGCCACTTTCGTTTGTTGTTTTCCTTTTTGATATTTTTTATACAGAAAATAACTTAATGCCATTAAACCTAAAAAAATGACAAGGCTCAAATAAGGAATCGCCTCTTGCCACATATAAGCCGCTTGTAAAGGCGCTTTGATGGGCTTAATCGCTTGTGTCGTATCTACTTCAACCGTCAAAACTTGAATAGCTATCGCATTTGTGGCAATTTGCTGCGAATCTTGCCCATTTATATAAAAAATAGGTAATGAAGGAATTTCATATCTACCCGAATCCCAAGCAGTTACAACAATATTTTGAGAGAAAAGGGTTTTTCCTTTGTCATTTCCTTTTACCACAGGCGAAGTTTGCAAGATTTCCCATTTTCCTAAAGAATCTTTCAAAGTAGGCACTGACACTTGCAAAGCATTATCAGCAGCGATGGAAAGTCGCAAAGTGAGCGGATTACCAATCAAAATATGGCTGCTATCTGCACTCAAAGTTGCCGTTATCGGTTGCGCAAATAGGATTGTTTGGAAGAAAAATAATATATAAAAAATGTGTTTTTTCATTTATTGCTTTTTATGACCTGCATTTAGTGTTTTTCCAATACAAAAATTGAGCTGATTTTGTGAGAAAAAGTTATTTTTATCATTAAAAGAAAGAAACCTATTTAAGGATAAATCCGCAAAGTAACTTCCCAAAAAATACCGTCTTAGTCCTATTTCAATGCCATAACAAATTTTTTGACCCTCTTTTAGCGAAAAATTCCTTTTTTCAGAATAAACTTGTCCTTCCCAATCATAATTACTGAACGAAGTCCTATAATTGTAATTATACAACAAGCCTATTCCTGTAAAATAATGCCATTTATGATGGGGCTTTACATGATAAAAGGTGTTGATTATCAAGGGAATACTCACATTATAGCTATTTCCTGTGTAGCGAGAAAAAGGCTCTCCTACAGGACAATCTAAGTTGAAATCAAAATGCGATTTACCAATATACGTCCCCGTTTTGACAGCCCAATGTTTTGTGAAAGCGAAAGCATATTCCATTTGTAATTGATTCGATATATTTGCGCCAAGAGACTCGCTATTATTTATGATACCAAAACCATAGCCTAAGCGCAAAGTTGAGGCGGGCATAGCCGTTTTTTGTGCGTTAAGCAATAAAACAGCAGAAGCAAGTAAAAAAAAGATAAAGTTTTTCATGATTTATAAAAATAAGACTATATGTACTGCGAACGAGATTGTTTTTTTCAATGTTCACTTTTTGATGGGGTTCAGTGCCTGAACCCCATCAGGTTCAGGCACTGAACCCCTACAAAAAAACGCAATTTATGGATTTTATGGGAAATTTATTACGATTGTAAGTATAACAGCCTTAGTGCTACCGCCGCCCTTCAAACAAAGCCCGCAAAACCTTTGTATAAGAATCTTTGGTGCTTAAACTCACAAAATCTGCCCCAACTGCCTTAAAATTGTCTTGATGTTGCTGCTTATTTTGGTCAAAACGCTTTTGATAGGCGGTGCGAACCGATTGCGCAGTTGTGTCAATCCAAAAAGTTGCGCCCGTTTCTGCATCTTCTGCTTGGAACAAAAGTCCCTCGGGCAGCGATTTTTCCCTTTCGTCATACAAATGCAAGCCTATGACATCATGTTTTTTGCGCACAATGCCCAATTCATCTTTATAGACTCCGCCTGTATGCCAAAAATCAGACAGCAAAAATACGATACTTCTTTTTTTCAACACATTTTCGATGGTTCGCAAAGCCAATAAAATATCTGTTCCTTTTCCTTTGGGCTGAATATCAATGATTTCCCGAATGATATGCAAGATATGATTTTTCCCTTTTTTGGGGGGAATA
>JAAFHL010000070.1:0-7564 GCA_013298365.1 Bacteroidota bacterium
GATGGCAGGCGCACTCAATTATGCTCGAGATATTATAGATGGTAAAATAAAAACAAGCCTTTTACAGGCATATAATATTGTAAATCAAGGAAATATATGGGTAATTGGCACAAATGAAACAGGGATTATCTCTTTTGTGAGTGATAATCTTTGTGATTTATTGAACTGTAAAAGAGAAGAGGTGATGGGAAAAAAATGGGCAAAAGATTTACCCTATTTTTCTGAAATTATGATTGAAGTGGTAGAAAATACACTTGATACTAATTATGTACAAAAAATAACTTATCCTTCTGGAGAATATAAATGGGTAGAGTGGCAAAGTTTAGCTTATGCCAGTGATTTAGCGTTTAAAATTGGTAGAGATATTACAGAACAAAAAGAAAAGGAACATCAAATTGAGCAGTTGAGCCTTTTTGAAAAAAACTTATTGGATAATATTTCGGGTTATGTGGTGTGTAAAGACTATGATGGGCGTTTTTTGTTTGTAAATAAATCAGTAGCTGCGCTTTTTGGTAAAAAACCTGAAGAAGTGATTGGGCTAAAAGATGCAGATTTTGGGGCAAATGAGGAGGAGATTGCTTTTTATCAAGCAACAGATAGACAAGTGATAGATACAAACACGCCTTTGATTATTGCAGAAGAGACAGTTTTGCGCAAAGACAAAACAAGGGGCATTTTTCAGACAAATAAAACGCCTGTTATCATTGATGGCAAAAAAGCGGTTTTGGTAGTCTCAAGCGAAATTAGTGAATTGAAAAAGGTAGAGGAAGCCTTGCGCAAAAGCCAAGAATTAATAAGCTATAAGAGTCAAATCCTTACCGCTATTGCCAAAACAACCGAAAAATTATTGGCTAGTAAAGATGTGAAAAAAATTCTTTCAGAATCTTTTGCCTTGATTGGAGAAGCCATAAATGTGGATAGGGCATATTATTTTGAGCGAAATATTGAAAATAATATGGTAAGTCAAATCGTAGAATGGACACGAGGTTGTGTAAGTGTGGAAATAGACAACCCTTTATTACAAAATATCGTCCCCGAAGACTTACCCGAATTGTATGCAAAATTGTTGGAAAATAAGGCATATTCCATACTTGTACCTGAAGTAAAAGACATGGAATTGAAAAATTTATTGGAGTCGCAGGGCATATTGTCTATGCTCAATATCCCTATTTTTGTCAAAAATACTTTTTATGGCTTTATGGGTTTTGATGATTGTACACAATCTCGGATTTGGTCTGCAGATGAAGTAAGCATTTTACAATCCTTGGCGAGCAATATCGCAAATGCGATAGAGCAACGCAATAATGAAGCGATGTTGGCAGAAAGTGAGCATAATTTCCGCCAAATCAATGAAACAATAGAGCATGTTTTTTGGCTATATGATGTGGTAAATAGTAAATACTTATACATAAATCCTGTTTCTGAAGCTGTTTTAGGCGTAAAACAAGCTGATTTTTATGCAGGGAAACCTTATACTGATATTTTTATTTTACCCGAATATCGAGAAAAAAATAAACAGACAATTGAACAACTCTTAGCGCAAGATTCGTATGGATTAGAGTATCAAATTATACACACTGATGGGCAAACAAAATGGATTCAAGAAAAAACATTCGCTATCAGAGATAAACAAGGCAAATTGATACGGATTTCGGGGATTTGTGCGGATATTACAGAGAAGGTAGAAAAACAGCAAGAACTTGAACGCTTATTAGCGGTAACAAAACAGCAAAATGACCGACTGACCAATTTTGCACACATTATTTCGCATAATATTCGCTCACATTCGAGCAACCTGATGAGTTTGATGGAGCTTATTCATCAATCAACCGCAGTTGATGAGAAAGAAATGTATCTTAGTTTGGTGCAGAAAAGTGTAGATAAGCTTGCAGAGACCATTGAAAACTTGAATGAGATTATTACCATTCAAAATAGTTTGAATATTCCCAAAATAAGTTTATATTTGAAGCGTGAAATTTCGACTACGATAAATGCTTTGAGTTCTATGATAAATGCTGCTCAAGCACATATCTCTTATGACATAGCCGATAATCTCACAGTTGAAGCAATTCCTGCCTATTTAGAAAGTATTTTGTTGAATTTATTGACGAATGCTATTAAATATAGGTCATTGGAAAGACCCTTAATTGTTACTTTTTCTACCTATAAAAAAGATGACTATCGTGTATTATCTATTCAGGACAATGGCACAGGTATTGACTTAGCGAAGCATGGGCATAAACTTTTTGGCATGTACAAAACGTTTCACAAAAATAAAGATGCTCGTGGTATAGGCTTATTCATTACCAAAAGTCAAATAGAATCTATGAATGGCAAAATTGAGGTAGAGAGTCAAGTAGGTATTGGTACTACATTTTACATTTATTTTTATGAAAAAAATTGATTTAGCCTACATTATTGATGACGATGATATCTTGGTGATGTTAGTCAAGATGTTGATTAAACAAAATCCTTTGTACGAATCCTCTCAGGCGTTTTTTAATGGTGAAGATGCGATTACGTACCTTCATACGATGCTTGCAGACGGTGGGCAGTTACCCGATGTTATTTTATTAGATTTGAACATGCCTATCATGGACGGTTGGCAATTTTTAGATGCTTTTGTGCAGTTGAAATTGGAAAAACAAATTCCTGTTTTTATTGCAACGTCTTCGATAGACCCGAAAGACATTGAAAAAAGCAAGGAATATCCACCTGTAAAAGGCTATATCAAAAAGCCTGTAAAAAAAGAAAATCTTGACATGATATTTAGCGAGGTTTTTGGCAAGGCTGCTGAGTGAGATTTGCTGATGATAAAAAAGAAAGAAGCTGCCCAGATTTCTTGGACAGCTTCTTTTATTAAAGAATGTAAGTTGCGAATGAAAACGATGTTCGTACTGCGATTCTCCAGAATCGCATAAAAAAGCAAACCATTAAGCATACATGTTTTGTCTATAGCCTGCGATTCTGGAGAATCGCAGTACGCTAAAAACAATACGAAACTTACATTAAAGAGACTCTTTTTTAGTGATTTACGACTAATTTTTGCGTAGCTAATACATTTCCTTCAGCTACTAAAGAAAGATAATATAAGCCTGTATTAAATGCTGATGTAGGAATTGTAACCATGTTTGTAGGCTGATTTACGTTAATACGGCTGATTTCTTTTCCTGCTAAATCGCTCACTAACAAATAGGTATTGCCTGTGCTGCGTGGCAAATCTACTCTTACAACTGCAATATCTGAAGCAGGATTTGGCATAGGTGCAGAAAGTACTTTGCTCGCATTTACGTCACTTGCTATGCTTAATGTTGTGCCATTTAAGGTACAATAATCGAATACTTTTTCTACATAGTCATTTGCATTTTTCTTATTGAAGAAATGAACCACAACATGCCCACAACCTTCTTTCCCATTTGCATTTACGTGAAAAGTAAAATTATCAATACTTGCGCCTGGCGCAATCGCAATACCTGCCGCAGAAGCTCCGCCACTGATACTTGTACCTGAATCATAGCAATATTCCCAACAAAAATAGGTTTCATGATCTGTTGTGATATTATTTACAACACGATTTATACGCACATCTACACTTTGTGAGGAGATGTTTTTGACATGAAAGTCCTTAAAATCTAAAGTATTGTTTAAATCAAGCGTACTCATTGCAGGAATTGGCAAATCCGATGTAACCTCGATACTTTGCGCAAAAATGCCATTAAATGCCGCAAGTGTGAGGAGAGAAAGTATAAAGTTTTTCATACAAGAAAAAATAAAGAATGAATGATAATAATGAGAAATGAAATTTTCTCATGTCTCCTATAACGCAAAAAATGTCGTTAAGTTGCTTATAGTGAAACATATTTTGATGTGAAATGCAGATTTTGGCATATCCAAAAAGATATGCCAAAATCTGCTTACTACTTTTTCAAGTTAATGCTGTAAGCAAAATCATAGATTATTGTAGCATATATTTTTTATAAACAAGCTGCTCACCTACTCTGATTTGTACAAAATACGTTCCTTTCGGCTGCCCTGACAAATCCATGGTTTGTTCCAATACATCTGTTTTTACCAATTCAGAAGTCTTCACTAATTGCCCCAAAGCATTGAATACATTGATTTGCATTTCGGCTACTTGATTATTTTCTATCAATACATTAAAAATACCTTCACTTGGATTCGGGAACAAATTCAATGTGCCATTTGAAAGGTTATTTGCAACCGATTCTGTGCCTTGAAGGGTAATATTTACAGGTACTTGCGCACTCAAACAAGGTTCTACCCCAATTTTCCAGTCGTAGAAATAATAGTAATAGGTAGGATTTGTAGCTGTTACGTCAGTACCCGTAATATCTACATACGAACCGACAGCGTATGGGAAAACTGCACCACCATTGTTACGTAGCAAATCCACCGTTTGTGTGGCATCTACGCCTAAACGGAAGCCATTGCCTACGGTAAGCGGAAAATTAAGGGTTACAACACTCATGCCATCGGGCAAATTTACCACCAATTGTGTAATAACTGTCCCTGCACTATTTTTGTGTTGAATGGTACGATTGCCTGCACCTTGCGCATATACTTTTACCGATTTGAGGGTACATGCCTGATTTACATCAAATGCTAAATAGTGGTCAGGTGCACCAGGTATGCCTGCATTGCCTATGCTATTATCCACAGGTCCGCCATTTGCATCAGGTTGAGAAATAACGGTTTGTGCGTAATAAGTAGCATTCGCAGTAATGGCAGGTGTTGTAAAAGAAGTGCCTGTTCCTACCAAAACTTGTGAGTTGTCATACCAATTAATTGTACCTGTTGAAGTGCCACTCATGCTTGCGGTTTGCCCATTTTGAACGCTGATATTTTGACTTGCCAAAGTAGGTGGCATCGGCATATTGATGGTTACAGTACTTGTCGCAGGAGTAGGGTCAGGACCTACTGCATTTGACGTATATAAGGCAACCGTAAATGTCCCATTTGTGGTATAAGTATGCGTAGGGTTTTGTGTGGTAGCAGTAGAACCATCGCCAAATGTCCATGACCAAGTGGTAGGACCTGCGGTAGACTGGTCTTGAAAGTTTATCGTGCCACTACAAGCTCCTGCAGCCGCACTTGCAAAATTGCCATTAGGCGCAACAGGTATAAAATTACATACGGTAGAAGAATTGAGGCTTGCACGCAAAGTTGCATTTGTCATTACAGTTACCATACGGTCTTTTTGCCCACGAGAAAACATTGTCATACAGGCATCATCAACATAGTCCATATAATTCATAAACATATCTCCATTTGCACCATTATTGCAACTTACATTTGGGAAAGCTGGACAGCCATAGTTCAAGGCACTTTGTGTAGGCGTATCGCCTACAAAGTCAGATTGGCAATTTCCATCACCATTGATATGGCGCAAACCTATCCAGTGTCCAACTTCATGTGTAGCAGTTCTACCTAAGTTGTAAGGCGCACCTTGTTGCAACTGTGGGGTATTTACGATATTTATAGAACCATAAAATGGATAGCCGATTACCACACCATCTTCATTTGCAGGTCCGCCATTTGCACCCAAACCTGTCAAGCCAGAATTGCTTGGAAACTGTGCATAGCCTAACAATCCTCCGCCTAAATCTAATACCCAAACGTTCATATATTGAGTAGGGTCCCGAGAGGTAGATGTTTTAATCGTGCCATCTATATAGTTTGTGCCGCTATAAGGAGGTGCTGTAAAACCTTTTGCATTTCTATCTACACGGTCAATGCCAGGTTCTGCTAGCAGATTACCCTGTGGATCTACCGCAGCAGGACAAAAAATTATCTCACAATTTGCTGCCACAGGTCTAAACGCAGCAGGAATACTTCCTGTATCAGGATTTGTAAAGCTATAATCTTGATTTAAGACATCTAATTGCGAATTTATTTGTGCTTGCGAAATATTAGAACCTGTACCTACTGCCTCACCGTCATGAATAACATGCACAATGACAGGAATGGTATAAATCACATTTGTGCCTTGTGTTTGTGGCAGGTTTTGTGCCATTTTTTCTCTCAAAAGATGGTCAAATTCATCTAATGTACCCATTTCAGGATGTGCTGCACGCATCTTGGCATCTCTTTCCATCGTACCGCAGCGAATATGTTGAGCATTTGCTATGTTCAGCATAGCAAGAAAACTAAGTGTGATGAGTAAAAATTTTCTGTTCATCGTAAAATAAAAATGAATGTAAAGTGATTGAAAATAACTATGTTAGCCATTTCATAAGTATCTTCTTAGATAAACCTTATGGCTAAAAACGAAGATTCCTACGAAATGGCTATTTTTTTATAATACTATTGAAGCTTTTGCTCCTGTAAGATAGGTTTGTGCAGTTGCGGAGGAGAAGCCGAGCAAAGCCAAGCCTCCTGCAATCAAGCGTGTAGTAATGTTGTTCACTGTATAAGTACGGTTAATGGAAAAAACGTTTTATATTACCATCAGGCAACAAATATAAACAAGAATATAGATTACATTTGGAAAATATTTCATAGAAACGAAAAACTACCTATTTGCGTTGTCTATGCTAAAAAGTAAAAGCGTTTCAAGCCTTGTACAGACTTGAAACGTTGTTTGATGATATATCAGACGTTTATATAAAACAATGGCTTTTTCATAAAAAATAAAACCACAAAGTTCACAAAGAAAAGCCAGCACAAAGCACATAAAACAGCCTGTTTTTCTATAAATCTTTGCGTTCTTTGTGAATCCTTTGTGAACTTTGTGGTAAAATTTAACCTTTTTATTCCATTATTTTTTTATGAGAAAGCCTTGTATATAAAACTACCTTTTAGCATAAAATCATTGTTTTTCATATATTCCCTCATAATTTAGGGTAGAAGTCGCTAATCTAAGTTCTCCCGAAATTTTGATATGAGTAGGGTCAATAAAGGTGATATTACCTCCATTTGTGGTGTATTCGGTGCAGATAGATTCTGAAATACTTGCATGTGTTCCATCAGTTACCTTTGCATACACTTGTAGATTGCTTCCACTTGGACAAGTCTTTTGAAAATAATTGTCTATTTTGATTTTGCCTAAGTCAAAAGAAGCGGCATCTATGGTTATGTTATAATAATCGCTTCCTGTGCCAAATAAACTGACATGATTGCCTCTCCAAGTGCCAATAAAGGTATTGCGGGTTTCCAAGTTGCAAGCACCATCAGCATCTGTTGTATAATGTTCTTCACAAAGACATTTATTAACGTCCCCTCTTGGAGCGCAATCACCATGCACGCCACAATCTTTATCTCTGCATATTTTTCCGCAAGCCACAAAGAGAACACTCGTCATCAATAAAAGAATAAGGATTTGTCTCATAATATTAGTATATAAAAATGTTAATTATTGATACTTTTCAATCCATTCATTCTGGGCATTTTTGTCCAAAAAAGTCCATGCCACAACCCTGCTTATTTTCTGCCCTTGCGACATGTCAAAGGTGCGTACATCAAAGGCTTTTACTTTTTCCAAAGCATCATAAATATCGGGCAAAGTCGTTTTTTTGGAAACAAGTGCCGAAAACCACCGACATTT
>JAAFHL010000070.1:7574-14689 GCA_013298365.1 Bacteroidota bacterium
ATTTGGTAGGAATATCTGCACTTTGTGCAATCATTTTGCGAATAAAAGCACTTTCGCCACCTTCACAACAAATTTCAGAATTTTTGCCACCAAAATTCAAAATAGGTTTTGGGGTAAGCAGTTGTTCTTCTCTGCCCAAATTTGCCCATTTCCGATAAGCTGCTGCCTCTAATTCTGCCAAAGAACCATGAAAAGGCGGGTTTGAAACCACCAAATCAAAGGACTCATCGGGCTGAATAATGCCACTGAACATCGCATCTGCTGAGTTTTGCAAACGCACTTCTATTGCTTTTCCCAAATCATTGTTGTCAATAATGGCTTGTGCAGAAGTGAGTGCGCCATCGTCAATGTCCGAACCCACAAATTTCCACCCATATTCGTGATTGCCAACAATCGGATACACACAATTTGCGCCAACGCCAATGTCGAGTATTCGCACCTTATCGCCCGTAGGAATTTTGCCCTTATTTCCCATCGCCAACAAATCTGCCATGTAGTGCATATAATCGGCTCTACTTGGAATAGGGGGACACAAGTATTTGGGCGGAATGTCCCAATATTTCAGTCCATAAAAGTGCATTAATAAGGCTTTGTTGAGCATTTTTACGGCATCTGGATTGGAAAAATTGATGGATTTATCTTCATATTCATTGATAAATACATATTGTTCCAATGCAGGACAAGCCTGAATTAACTTCGGAAAATCGTAGCGATTGCGGTGCTTATTGCGCAAATGCAAGCCTTTTTTTTCGGTAACAACCTTTTTTTCCTTCTTTTTCCCCATTACTTTGGCAAAGTTGTATAAATGATGATGAGTTTTGGTTTGTATGCTGCATTATTTACGCCACCCAAAATGATGCGATTGGGCGTATTTGCAATCAGATTTGAGCTGCTTGAAGGGCGAATCAAAAAGCCTCTGTTTTCTTCTGCACCATTCACCAAACCTTGCAATGTGTTGGTAATGGGAATGGTATAGGTTGCCTTTGTGGGATTGAATGGAACACCAATCGTGCCATCTACGAAGAATTTTTCAGGTTTTCTGAGCGTACTATCAGGATAAAACATGTCTAAATCGGGTGGGGAGTAGCGGTAGTTGTTGCCCAATTTTACTCCTAAAAAAGAAGGGTCGCAAGGGAAAACAAGCTCCGCTTTGTTGATAGCTACTTTTCCTAAAGCCGCAATATTTGGAATCGTTACCAAGACCTGCGACAATGTGCCACTTTGAATAAACTCGTAGTTATGCGGACGCTCGCCCGAAAAAAGTTCTCTTCCTAAGAGTAAGTCATTGAAATTACTACGTTTAAAGGTATGAAACTTTTTGCTTGCAGCAGTAACATTAAAACTATAATTTTTATTTTCCTTTTTAGGGAATGTGCCTGAACTGTCTTTTTTTGAATAATACAGCACTAAACGTGTGTCGCCACTTTGTAAACTAATGTTCATAATTGCGCCTGGCTCACGAGAAGTGTAGCCTTTTATGGGCGAAGTATCAAAGTATAAGCCTTTGAAATATTTCAAAAACATGGCATTGTCAATGGTACTGTCTGTTGGCGCAAATAAAAGTCTTTCCCCAAGCGAATTATCTAAACGCACACTCACATTGCTTAATACACTGGTATTTCTATTGATAATTTTACCATTTGCAAGGTCTTTTGATTTCACTAAAAGGGAATCTTTGGAAGAATATTTGAGGGTATCGTTAAAACTTTGTGCAATTTCATACACACGCATGGTTTGCGGCGTTTCTATCCGTCCAAAAAAACCTACCACATCTAATTTTAACACAATAGAATCCAAGCGCAAACTGTCTGGGCTTCCGAAATCTAATTTAGTGTTGGGAAAACGAAATTGCGTATAAGTTCCCGCAGAGATGCTGCCCATTGCGGGGTCAATATAATTGCCAAAAACATGAATATCGCTTTGCGCACTCACCGTTGTGATGCTATCAATCAACTGTGTTTCAAGCTCAATCGTTGTTGTGTCTGTATAAACCATGCCTACCAAATCGCTTGACGGCAACACACCTATGCCCACATTATTGGGGTCTTTGCAAGCTACTAACAAAAACATAGCGGTCGCACAAAGTATGCCCAATCCCTTTCTGTTCAAAATATTTCCCACACGTAATCTCATTATGTTTATTTTAGGTTAAGAAATGAAGTTTTTGGCTTTTATCAAATATAAAAGCAACATTTTCATTTCAAAAATCGCTACAAAGATAAAGATTAATTTGATATGGTTGCACATAGAAGTTGCTATTTTCCCCGTAGTCGCAAAGCTTTCTCTAAATAACTATCTCATTTTAGGGATTTTATCAGGCATTTTTCCATATTGTGCGTGTCAAAGCGTGTATAGTGATAGATAGTCGCTTGCAGTAAAAAAAAAATTTATCCATTATTTTCTTTTTTTTCACAAAAAACTTTTAACTTTGTAAACGGAAAGATATGTCTTTCTTATTAAACACGAAAACAATCAATTATTGCTTGCTTTTGAGGCAGGCATTATATCTTATCACGATTATGGACGAAAGTATTAAGCCTTTGCTCACGAATGCGAAGGAACATATGCAAAAATCACTTCAACATTTGGAAGTGGAATTAGCCAAAATTAGGGCAGGGAAAGCGAGTCCTGTGATGTTAGACGGCGTAAAAGTAGATTATTATGGTACACCATCGCCTCTAAGTGCTTTAGGGAGTGTGAGTGTTGCTGATGCACGTACACTGTCTATCAAGCCTTTTGACCGCAAAATGATTAGTGTTATTGAAAGAGCCATTATTGAAGCAAATTTGGGCTTAAATCCCCAAAATAATGGAGAACTTATTCGTATTCCGATTCCTGCATTGACCGAACAACGCCGCAAAGACTTGGCAAAACAAGCAAAAGGAGAAGGAGAAGTGGCTAAAATTGCGTTACGCAATATACGTCAAGACGTAAATGCGAAGTTGAAAAAATTGCAAGGTGTGTCAGAAGACCTTATCAAAGATGCTGAGAAAAAGGTGCAAGATTTGACCAATAATAGCATCGCAAGTGTGGAAAAAATCTTGAAAGACAAGGAAACTGAAATTTTGAGTATTTAATTATTGCGTTTATAAATGAAGTTCAAAAACCCGTTAAGGTCAAACTTAGCGGGTTTTGTGTTGAATAGTTTAGGGCTATATGAAGCCTCAATCTATGAATTTTTTATTTCTCTTTTAACTTTGTTTTCAAAAAACGATAATACCTTTGCTCTTTAAAGTTGCCAAATTTTTGAAACAATTCTTTGGCAAAGTCTTCATTTCCCCGCTGAATTTGCGCAAAAATAATGCGTGTGATAAATACATCGTGTGTTTCACTTTTGAGCAAGGTGTCAGCAATGCTAAGTTGTTTCAAAATAGCTGATTTTGCAGAAGTATCGGCAGGCGTGCTTGCTTTTTTGACATTTTGAGAGATGAGCGAATTGAGGTATAAATAATAATAATAGGAAAAAACCGCTTCTTTTTTGTCGGCAGGAACATTGTCTAAATAGCCTTCGGGTGCAGGTGTATTGCTTGCATGAGCGTGTTTAAGGTAGGCTTTTTCGTACATCAATTCATTTTTTTCAAAATTGCTGAACCAACTCGGAAGAGTCATTTCGGTCTGCATTTTATCTATAAAGGCATCTTCCATTTGTGTGAGCGAATCTAATACTTTGCTATATGCCATCAAACTTTCGGTATTTGCGGTATGCTTAGTACTTTTGAGTTTTGTATTGCCAAATAGCTCATTTTTGAGGCGATAATATCGGCACATAGAGGCAGTTGCTCCTGCAAAGGCGATAGAATCTATGTTGCCACCTTGCAGATTAAGTTGTACTTTTAGCGTCAAAGTGCTATCTGGAATGATGAAAATCTCAATAGCTTCCCCTTCTACATACACAGTTGCTTGACGGGGGCTATTTACCTCAAAAGGCAAGGCATAAATCCCTGCACTATCACTGTTCGATTGCACAATTTTTCTTTGTCCTTCTATCACATTATTAAAAGTTCCTTGTACTGCGTAGGGCTGATTTTTTGGGTAAATATCTACTTTTACTACACTTTTGCTATAGAAATTGAAAGTAGGTTCTGATTTCTGAATGTATTTTTGAAAATATGCCAAACTTGCAATGTAGCCACTTACCAAAAGGGTAATGACTATCGGTGCAGCTGTGCGAAAAACGTCTTTAAAAAGTCCTTTAAGTGGAAAGTGCATCTTATGAGTTGAGAATGGAAAGTTAAGAATTGTAAATTTTGTTTTTTTAGTGAATTAGGAAAGCGTGAAAAATAAGTTGTTAAGGTTGCCCATTCTGTAAGAATCCAGAAAACTGATACTTAAACCCTGAGCTGCACCGAAGTGTCGAAGCATCAATTCTCAACTACTTGTGTTAAATTATCTTTAACTAAAACAGCAATATATTGTTCAACTGCCTCATTGTCCAAGATTTCTTCAATATGCCAACCCGTATCTGTTAATATATCCATCATTTCTGCTTTGGAAACAAAGAGATAATCGTGCCAAGGCGTAACAAATTTGCGATACCGAATCCGAACTTTGAGTTGCCCTGTCATTCGTCCCCGTAAGCGATTCCAAGATTGATAGTCTCTATCTTCTTCACTTTCAAAGGCAATGCCATACGGGTCTAAGGTTTCTGCCAAAATCTTGGCATCAGGTGTTGTACATTGATACAAGTTTCGCAAAATTCGTTTTGCTTTTTCTCGATTAGCAAGCAATCCCCAATTATTTCCCAACAATAATATCGTATCAAAAAGTCCCCATGAAGGCGAAATGTCTTCTATGCCTTTTACCCAAGCATGTTGTAGCCCTCTCAACTCGCATACCTCAATCGCAAGGGGAGAATTGTCTATACCTATGACCTCCAAGCCTTTTTGCTGAAAATGAATCGCATGTTTTCCGCCCCCACAACCAATGTCTAAGACTCGCCCATTTACCAAACGAGCCGCCGCTTTTTGTATGCCCTCCCATTGCTCAAAAGGAATTGTATAGGAGTCGGAATCGCCATTTAATGTAAACTGCCCGTCTTCACATTCCACGATGTCATAGCCGCCATATCCATGTATATACATGTCATAGATATTGTTTCCATAAGCATCTTCATGCGGTTTTAGCATTTTTATCAGAAATTAGTAGCCATATTTTGCGCATCTTTCATAAGTAATGAAATGTAGCATAGGCTTTAGCCTGTGTCAAAACATAGCAACACAGGCTAAAGCCTATGCTACAGCAAAATGAAAGATGCTATATTTTGCGTACAAAAGTACACATATTTTGATAAAAAGCGTTTTATTATGCGATTTTCTTTACATAATAGCTTGTACTTCTTCCGTAAACGGCTGAAAGTTGCTGTCTGTACGAGTTACTTTGCTCACATGTGCTATTTCTAATAGCCTGCTAATCAATTCATTTAACTCATTCTTGTCTTTTATATATACCAAAAACAAGCCTTCAAATAAACCATCTTTGGCATCTATGGTAACTTTGCGCATGTTGAGGGTCATTTTTTGGGTAATTACACCCAATATCTCCATCAAAATCCCTTTTTTGTCCAAGCCCTCTACTTTGATTGCTGTCAAGAAACTAATGCCCGTTCCTTCGGCAAAGCGAGCTTTGATGATTTGTGAACCAAAATTTGCCATCAAAGAAATTGCTTTTTCGCAAGAAGTCCGATGAATATACACCCGTTTTTTTTGCTGAAAAGCCATAATATCGTCGCCTGGTACAGGATTGCAACAATTGGAAATAGACAATTTATCAATGTCCATGTTTTTTCCTAGCACCAAGCTATCTGAATTTATGGGCGTAGCATCTTCTTTTATTTTTTTCTCCTCGGGCGGCAGAATGGGTTTTCCCTCCTCATACAATTTAATGAGCGGCAATAACTGACGTAACTCTATGCTGTGCATGCCCAAAGAATAAAAGAAATCTTCTCTACTATGTAGGCAGA
This sequence comes from Bacteroidota bacterium, assembly GCA_013298365.1. Taxonomy (GTDB): domain Bacteria; phylum Bacteroidota; class Bacteroidia; order J057; family J057; genus JAAFHL01. The sequence goes on from JAAFHL010000070.1 coordinate 13,534, forward strand.
AAAACTTCAACACATCATTCATCACCGGATGCTCTGCCGTAACATTCAACCTTTGTACACCTCGCTCAAAAATCTCCTTTCCCTTTGCAATCCACTCTTTTCGCTGCAATTTCAACGATTCTTTGATATTTGTTCTTGCCCGAAAAGTTTGGGCAATTTGTAGCCATGCTTCTTTGGGCTGTTGTTTTTGAGAAGTCAAAACCTCGATTACATCTCCTTGTTTAAGGACATGTTGCAATGGCACAACTTGCTGATTTACTTTTGCGCCAATGGCATGATTGCCAATTTTGGTATGCACATAATACGCAAAATCCAAGACTGTTGCATGATTCGGGATGCGTTTTGCCTGTCCTTTTGGGGTAAATACATACAATGCGTCCATCTTGATATTTGCCCGTACTTCTCGCACAGCTTCCATGGCATTGTAGCTTGGATTTTCCAAAATGGATTTAATTTGCTCAATAAATTCTGTAAGAAACTCATCAGAAGTCGTTTCTTCTACCCCCTCCTTGTATTTCCAATGTGCTGCTGTAGGTCCTTTTTCTGCCAACTCGTCCATTCTTTGTGAGCGAATTTGAACTTCTACGGGCTTGCCTTCGGGTCCATAAACGGTGGTATGCAAAGCCTGATAGCCATTCTCTTTGGGCAATTGCAGCCAGTTTCTCAAACGGCTCGCATGAGAAGGAAATAAACCTATGATAAGGGTATATACCTTCCAACAATCATCAATTTCGGACTCAAATGGCGTATCTAAAATGATTCTAATGGCATATAAATCAAATACTTCCTCAAAGGGAACACCTTTATTTTTGATTTTATTATAAATAGAAAAGATAGATTTATAACGACTTTTGATGGTAAATTTTAAACCAGAAAGTTCCAATCGTTCGCTCACTTTCCGGGTAAATCTATCAATATACATTTTGGCTTCTTCTTTCGTTTCTTCTAACTTTTGGCTGATTTCGTTATAGGCATCTCGGTCAAGGTTCATGAGTGCCAAGTCTTCTAACTCGCTTTTGATATTGTAAAGCCCCAATCTATGTGCAAGCGGCGCATAGAGATACATCGTTTCAGAAGCGATTTTAAGTCTTTTATCATCTCGCATTGCACCAAGCGTGCGCATATTGTGTAGCCTATCTGCTATTTTGATGAGAAT
>JAAFHL010000071.1 GCA_013298365.1 Bacteroidota bacterium
CAAAAATGGAGATAGCGTAGTTTGTTATTCATTTTCTTACCAAACATTTTGGGAAACCAATGATAAACACCTGCAAAGAAACCAAATGCTGCAGAACTACCCATCACCAAGTGAAAATGTGCTGTAACGAAATAAGTATCATGCAAAGGAATATCTACCGCAGCATTGCCCAAGAAAAGCCCTGTAACCCCACCAGATATGAATAGAGAAACCAAACCAATCGCAAACAACATAGCGGGTGTAAATTGAAGGTTTCCATTCCACATCGTAGCAATATAGTTAAAGCCTTTTACGGCTGAAGGAATGGCAATCAAAACCGTAAAAAACATAAAGATTGTTCCTAAGAATGGGTTCATACCTGTTACGAACATATGGTGCGCCCAAACAATAAATGACAAGAACATAATTGCGCTCATGGACAAAATCATCGCTTTGTAACCGAAGATAGGTTTACGAGACTGCGTAGAGATTACTTCTGAGGAAATACCTAAGGCAGGAAGAATAATGATATATACTTCTGGATGTCCTAAGAACCAAAATAAGTGTTGGAACAAAATAGGGCTACCACCTTTGTAGTGAAGCATTTCTCCGCCGATGAAAATATCGGAAAGGTAAAAACTTGTACCAAAAGAACGGTCAAAAACCAATAATAAAGCAGCCGCAAACAATACGGGGAAGGATAATACACCAATTACCGCAGTAATGAAAAACGACCAAACCGTAAGTGGAAGCCTATCCATGCTCATACCCTTTGTACGAAGATTCAGTACAGTAGTAATATAATTGATACCACCTAACAAAGATGAAGCAATGAAGAAAACCATTGCCACCAACCAGATTGTCATACCTAAGCCTGAGCCAGGCATAGCTTGTGGCAATGCACTAAGTGGCGGATAAATAACCCAGCCTCCAGAAGCAGGACCTGTTTCAATGGTTAGGGAAAATAGCATTAAGCAAGATGAGATGAAAAATGCCCAATAAGATAGCATATTCATAAATCCTGATGCCATATCTCTTGCACCAATTTGCAAAGGAATCAAGAAATTACTGAATGTTCCACTCAAACCTGCTGTTAGTACGAAAAATACGATGATTGTACCATGCATAGTTACCAAAGCAAGGTAGAAGTTTGGATCAAGGATTCCCCCAGGTGCCCATTTTCCTAATACCGTTTCTAATAGTGGTATAGGTGTATTAGGAAATGCTAATTGCAAACGAAAAAGAATAGACAGACTAAGTCCAACGATTGCCATGAATGTTCCTGTAAAAAGGAATTGCTTGCCAATCATTTTATGGTCTTGTGTGAAGATGTACTTCGTGATGAAGTTATCTTCGTGATGATGTTCGTGGTGTTTCACAAACTCACTGTGAGCATGACCATCATGGTGAACATCAGGACTGATACGTGTTGTTACTTCTGACATACTGTATTATCAATAAAAAGTACTTATATCTATATGTGTCTTACAAATTAAGGATTCACTTTTCCACCTTTAGCAGATGGCGTTTTCTTAACAGGTTCTGCGGCCTTAGGAGCTTCTTTTGCAGGTGCTGCCACATCTTTTTTAACTTCTGCTTTTGCAGGTGCAGGTATTGCAGGCTGCGCAGGTGTGGCAGGTTGAGCTACTTTTGTTGTATCAGAAGCTGGCACAGCAGGTGTCTCAACCTTAGGAGCATTTGCTTCTTTCCAAGCTAAATAAGTAGGTTTTTGTTCTTTTACCCATTTGTCATACTCTGCTTGTGTTACAACATGTATCACACGACGCATGTTCCAGTGTCCGCCACCGCAAACCTCTTGACATGCCAATTCATACACAAACTTAGGATTATTACGAACTTTGCGCATAGAATCTGTCGTAATGATTGGCGTGAACCAAAAGCTTGTCGTCATGCCTGGTACAGCGTCCATTTTCATACGAAAGTGTGGCATAGTAGCAGAATGTAATACGTCTCTTGCACGAATAAGCACTTTAACAGGCTTATTTACAGGAACATATATTTCTTGTGGATTGAAATCATCTTGACCATTCTTGTCAGATGCAAAATGATAACCATAAGAGTTGCTTGCGCCATCGTTGATAGAATCCCAAGTAACTACACCAAACTTATTGTCAATGCCCGGATAACGTATATCCCAAGAAAATTGTTTACCTGTTAACTCGAGTTCTATTCTGTCCTCAGGAGCATCTCCAGTGATTTTCCACCAAGTATTCATCCCAGAAAGAATCAACAAAGTTACCGCAATCGCAGGGATTACCGTCCAAGCAATCTCTAGTTTATTGTTTTCAGGATAATAAACTGCTTTTTTACCTTCTTTACCGCTGTATTTATATGCAAAATAAAATAGCACCCAATTTGTCAATAAACAACCAATGCCTGTAACAATAGCAGTTACATAAAACATACTATCTATATCAACACCATGATTAGATGCAGGATTATTGATTAAGATATATTGGTCGCTGTAAAGCCTTGTACCCCAAATAGTTGCGATTGTACCAAATGTAACGAAAACAATCATCAATAAACCATTGACTTTGTTTCTGTCCCAGCTAGCAAATAGATCCACATTTTTGAGCTTAAACACCAAATACAGGTTATAAGCTGCTAAAACTAACACAACGGGAATTGCGAATTTGAGTAGTGTTAGAATTGTTTGAGCGTCCATATTTTTTCAGTTATTCAATTATCAGTGAGTTTTGTCTAATTATTATACCACTCCTGTTGAGTGATGCAAACTTTCTTCTAAGAAAGGATTATTTTTAGGAACAAGTGCCGCTTTAGATAAAGAGTTGAGTACAACTCCTAAGAAAACACCTGCAAAAGTAAGGGCAAAGCCCAACTGCATAAGAATGTTTCCAAAAGAGCCTTCATATTTACCTACTGCACCAGGCATAATAAGCAAGTATAAATCGTTCCAGTGTCCTAGCAACATTAAGAATAGCAAGGGGTACACGATTACAGGTGTACGTTTCGCATCTCTTGTCATTAGAACTAAGAAAGGTGTAACAAAGTTTACAATAATGTTAAAGAAAAAGAAGAAAGCATATCCCATGTATTCGTGTGAATCTTCATATCCTTCAAACCAGCTTTTGCCACCTAAAACGATGTTAGAGCCTCCCATTCTTCTTACGTAATAGAAAGTTTCTTCAGGCACATTTGAATACCAAATCAACAGCAACTGAGAAACCCAAATATATGCCCAAAAGACACTAAAACCAAACATGAACTTACCTACATCATGCAAATGACCGTCGTTTACATACGCAAGATAGCCGTTTCTTTTTAGTATAACAATGAGTAAATATAATACAGAAAATGATGTCACCATTGTCCCTGCAAATACATACACACCATATATTGTACTAAACCAATGTGGTTCAAGTGATTTTAGCCAATCTATTGAGAATAAAGAGTAGCTAAATGCAAAGGTAATAATAAAACCAGCAGCCAAAGGCGTTGTTTTATTATAGGTATTTAAGCCACCCTCTCGATCTTCTTGCAAAGAAAGTTTACGCATCATGTATATGAAGCCTCCCCAAATCAAAAAGAAAACCAGGTTACTTCCAATGAAGAATCCTTTGTTAAGGAAGGCTCTTTTTGCATCAATAAGTGCATCTACACCTTCTTTTAAATACGCCCATTCGTAGATTTCATCTAACATGAAAAATAGAATGATGAATCCAACAAAAGCAACATAAACATATTGCGTCATTGCTTCGGAAATACGACGAATGAGGGTATTCCAGCCACCACCGCCAAGCCAGGTAAACATTAAGAAAACCATAGCTCCCATTCCTATTCTAAAATAGAAGGTATTTGCTAAAAGGAAGTTGGCAACAAAGTATGTGTACCAAGTAACTTCATGTGCGGCGTGTTCACCATGTGCGGCGGCATCATGTGCAGGTGCAGGTGCATTCAGCGTGAGTAAAATTCCTGTTACCAAGAAAACCACGCCTATTATGAGTAGATAAATGACATTTTTTTTGAATTTTCCCGAAAATTCAAAGCGTTCATTTAGTTGTTCAGGTTTGTAATGTGCTGCTTCCAAAACAATTTATTCGTTATAAGATGTATGAATAGGTGAAAGTTAAGTGTAAAAAGCTGAAAATTATGATACTTATTAGTAATCATTATTAATGTTGCCTTTACACTTGTAGCTTCTGCTTAAATTTTTACGGCTGTAGTAGCTTTAGCAGGTGTAGTTGTTGCAGGTGCTGCGACTGCAGGTGTAGCAGTAGCAGGGGCAGCAGTAGCTCCACCCATAAATGTTTTCTTAATGTAATAAATTACAGCCCAACGTTCTTGTGGTGTAACTTGTGAAGCATAACCTCCCATTAAGTTTTTACCATACGTAATGCTATGATACATTTGACCTTCTGTAACCGTTGTTTTTGATGCATACGAACCAGGTGTGGGATATTTTTCGTTTTTCACAATAGTACCTTGCCCGTCCCCTTGCTCACCATGACATACCGTACAAAATGTTTCATAGATTTTTTTGCCTTTAGCCTCTATTTGCTTTTCAGCCGCCGCACGTTTGTCTTCTTCTAAAGCAACCAACATTTCTGCAACAGGACTTTTTATGACTGATGTGCTGTCGTTATATGCTTCAGGTGTATCAGACAAGTGATAAGGTTTATATTCTTCTGCCGCATACCCTAATGCACGTGAAACAGTCCCTTTTGGAGCTGTCTGCATATTTACCCCATTTTTGAATACAGAAGCAGGTTTCCACTGTGTATAAGCCTCATAAGATTCTGGATGAAACATATTAGGCGCAAACTCGATACCCGTCTCAAACCCTTCTGTAGAATAGCGGTTTCCTCCTTCTCCACCAAAGCCAATAACTAAGGGAGAGATAAGTTTGGGACCCACAATCGCTGAGCCTGCCAAAAGCAGTAGTGTGGCTAAACCACCGCCCCAAAGTATATATTTTGAATTATTTGACATAAATTATGAAAAAGTTTATAGGAAATTAAAAGTTAATAATTAAAAACATCATAGATATGTAATTATTAGTATTTTGTAAAATAGAGATAAGAACTTTATTAAAATTCAGCCTCCTATATTACTTTAATTTTTAATTTTCCATTCTTAATTATTAACTTCTAAGCGGTTGTTTTTACTTCAAAAGCACCTTTTTCTGTAAGTATTTGTTTGATTTCGTCATGACGAACAACTTTGTCAGCATCAATTGTCATAATAAACACATCATCAGTTTGTCTATCATCTAACAACTCAGCTTTTTTACCGGGGTAATAACCAGTTATTATGAAAAACGTTATTACCATTCCATGCGCTGCAAACAAAACAGTTAGTTCAAAGGCAATAGGTACGAAGTCCACCCAAGCCAAGTATGGTTTACCACCCACATCTATTTGCCAACTTTTGATATCCCAACCTAAATCTAAGGCACCGCCATTTACACCTGCCATGAGTAACAAAGCAGCAGAAAGCCCTAAAAGTCCATAGATAAAGCTAGCAATTGTTAGACGAGTACGTTTTATGTCCATATACTGTTCTATTCCATGTATAGGAAAAGGCGTATAACAGTCATACACAGGAATGCCTTTATGATGTACTTCCGCTAAGGCGTCCATCAATGTATCCGGATTCCAAAATTTTGCCACAATCAAATTTGATTTCATATTATTTTGTATGTGTCTTTTATATTTTAGGTGTAAGTAATATACTTACGATAATATTAGTGTGCATGAACTGCCTCATCTTTTTTTCCTTCTGGGATTCCTGAAGGCTTTTTAGGACGGTGCAAAAGCGTTTTTACTTCAAACATATTAATTACAGGTAAAAACTTAGAAAATAAGAAGAAACATGTAAAGAATAGCCCGAATGTACCCAAGAAGATGCCAAATTCTACCCAAGTAGGTGTATAGTTAGCCCAACGAGCAGGAACATAGTCATGATGCAGCGAAGTAACGATAATTACAAAACGCTCAAACCACATACCGATATTTACGAAGATAGACAGGATAAATGTAGCTGTCATGCTTGTACGAATCTTTTTAGACCAGAATAATTGTGGAGAAAGTACATTACAACTAAACATAATCCAATATGCCCAAGCATAGTCGCCAAAAGCACGATTAATAAATACATATCTTTCGAAAAAGCTACCAGAATACCAAGCTACAAAGAACTCTGTCATGTATGCTAAACCTACAGTAGTACCTGTTGCAATTACCACTTTTGCCATATTTTCCATATGTTCCATGGTAATATAGTTTTCAAGTTTGTATATCCTACGCATTACAATGAGCAGGGTTTGTACCATTCCAAAACCTGAGAAAATCGCTCCTGCTACAAAGTAAGGAGGGAAAATTGTGGTATGCCAACCAGGAACAACCGAGGTTGCAAAGTCCATACTTACAATTGAGTGTACAGAAAGTACAAGCGGCGTACAAAGACCTGCCAAAATCAATGAGATAATCTCATAACGAGACCAGTTTCTTGCAGAACCTTCCCAACCAAAGCTCAATGCGCCATAAATACCAGCAGCTACATCTTTGCCTTTACGAGTAAAACGGTCACGCAATGTGGCAAAGTCAGGAATCATGCCCAAATACCAAAATACTAAAGAAACGGTAAGATAGGTAGTAATCGCAAATACGTCCCATAGCAAAGGTGAGTTAAAGTTTGCCCACAAAGTACCTCTTGTATTCGGAATAGGTGCAAACCAAATCAAATCCCATGTACGACCGGCGTGAATACCTGGGAAAATCGCAGCACATAATACCGCAAAAATTGTCATAGCTTCTGCCGAGCGGTTGATAGAGTTACGCCAAGTTTGACGGAACAGCAACAAAACCGCAGAAATCAAGGTACCCGCATGTCCGATACCTACCCAAAATACGAAGTTTGTGATATCAAAACCCCAACCTACTTCTGTATTTAAGCCCCATACGCCTATCCCTTCCCATAAAAGATAGCCTATGAGTCCGAAACAGCAAACCGTCATAACGATAGCTGAAATAGTAGTCCAAAATAACCACTCCTTGTTAGGAGCTGCTTCAATAGGACGTGCAATATCATCTGTAATTTGGCTGTACTGCTCAGTATTAGTGAGGAGTTTTGCCCTAACTTGTGCTTCTACGTGCATATATTTAGATAGTCGTTAGTCTGTTTAGTGTAAAAATTAAGAAGGATGTTTTTCAGTATGCTCTTCTTCTTTGTGTCCATGCTCAGCGTGATTCACTTTCACCTCATCAGCCTTTTGATTTCTGATACGAGTTAAGTAACTTACTGAAGGAAGTGTTTTAACCTCTTCCAAAGCAGTGAATGCTCTCTCATCTCTGAACAATTTTGAAACTTCGCTTTCAGGGTCATTCAAATCGCCAAAGACAATCGCACCTGTAGGACAAGTTTGCTGACAAGCAGTTTTGATGGCTCCGTCTTTTGGTTTCGCAAAAGCACCTGCATCTGTTTGTTTTGCATTCACCTTTGCACGAAGTTTACCATCTTGCAAACGTTGAACACAGAAAGAACATTTTTCCATTACCCCACGGAAACGTACCGTAACATCAGGATTCAATACAAGTTTACCTAACGGATTATTTTGGTGGAAATCAAAATTTTCGTTGTTATGATATTTAAACCAGTTGAAACGACGAACTTTGTATGGACAGTTGTTTGCGCAGTAACGTGTTCCTACGCAACGGTTGTATGACATTGAGTTCAAACCGTCTGAAGTGTGAACAGTTGCTAATACAGGGCAAACCGTTTCGCAAGGTGCATTTGCGCAGTGCTGACACATCATCGGTTGAAATACAACAGACACGTTTTCAGCATTATCCAAATCTCCAGAATAGTAACGGTCAATACGCATCCAGTGCATGTCACGGTGTGTCATGATTTCTTTTTTGCCTACTACAGGAACGTTATTCTCTGCATTACAAGCAACTACACAAGCACCGCAACCTGTGCACTTATTCAGGTCAATCGCCATTACCCAACGAATAAGACGATTTGCATTTTCTTCTTTATAGTGAGAATCCCACAAAGTAATCAAATGTTTCTTTGTATGATCTCTTTGCTCGTTACCCGCTTTTGGACTTTTGACTTATTTCTCCAATGTGCTTTCACGTACAAGATGATGTGTACGGTCGTAACCACTTCCTGAAACATCTAACTTAGTTGCTAAAGTAGGATCTGTTAATAGGTCATACTTTTGGAACTTCGCAACAGGGAAATCTTCGCCCGTAAGCGTAGCCGAAGCACCTGTCAAAGTGTAGTTGTTACTACCAGCAAAAGATATCCAAGGAAATACATTTTCACCCGAAACTTTTGAGATGGTTTTACCCAATTCTTTGTTGCGACCATAACCTAGAGCGATACCTATTGTATCTTTTGCTTGTCCAGGCTGATGAATTGCAGGAAGTTTCAAGATTTTGTCGCCTACTTTTATTTCAATGATATCATTATCTTTTAAGCCTTTTTCTTTAGCAAAAGCAACAGACACCGTTGCATAGCCATCCCAAACGGTACGAGAAATCGGGTCTGGCATTTCTTGCAACCAGGGATTGTTTGCATGTTTACCATCTCTTATCCCCACTTTTTCAAATAGCGCAACTTCGAGACCTCCTTTCCCTGCTTTAGCAGCTTGCGTAGCAGCGGCAGTCAAGGCTTCTACTTTAATGCTAACAGCTGTAGCAGGATTTGCGTCTTTATTGTAAACTCCTATGCGCAAAATCTCGTCCCATTGTGTGATAGTCATGCCCAGAGCGATGTTCTTCACCCAATTTGCTTTGATGTAGCCCAAATAATCTGCATTATTTCCAGCCCACTTCAACAAAGATTGTTGGGCTTGACGTGTATCATATATGGTATTAATGGTAGGTTGATTGATGCTAAATTGCCCGAAGATAGGATTTGCATCATTCCAAGATTCCATTTCGTGGCTATCAGGACAAGTATATTGACAAACCAAAGAAGTCTCATCTATTTTTGCCGCAAAAGAAACAGACAAAGGCAGTTTTGCAATAGCCGCTTGCAGTGTTTTTCCGTATTGTGTATCATACACAGGATTTGCACCATATACAATCAAAGCATCAACCTTTCCGCCTGAAATATCCGCTACTAATTGATTTAAAGCAGCATCATTTCCTTGTTTTTGATAAGAAGGATTAGCCAAATCAACCGTAGTACCATAATTGCCAAGCATTGCATTGATACCACTTACAACTTGTTGAATTGCAACATCATTAGAGCCAGAAACGACCAATGAACGACCTGCCGCAGCAGCGAGTTCTGTCGCTATTCTATCTAACATACTTGCTGCAACATTGAAAGCAGGAACGCCAGCCATTTCGGGCTTCCCGAGTGCTTTTGCCACTTTGTTGTACAAATTCGTCAAAGCAGCTCCCTCTTGCGAAGGATTTATGGGAAGGCGCACATCTGCGACAGAACCTGTGGTAGAAAGCAATGATTCTACCTGGAAATGACGAGACATTTTACCTGATTTTACATTACGATTTAGTGTGTAATCTTTGGCAAATTGAACAGGAGAAAGCCATGTTCCTAAAAAGTCTGCACCAAAGCTTACAATAACATCAGCTTTATCAAAATGATAAGAAGGAATTGCTAATTTATCAAAATTCAACTCATGCGCACGAGCGATACCATAATAAGAAACAGCATCATATGTTACATGTTGTCCTCCATATACGGCAATGAAATCATTGATAACGCTTAATGTAGAAGGGCTTATGATAGTGCTTGAAAGTACACGCACAGAACCTTTTCCTTTGAAGCTATTCAGTTTTGCTATAATCTCATTATCAACCGCTGCCCACTCAGCATCTTTATTGCCTTTTTGTGCTTTTTTCAAGCGGTCAATATCGTATAAATTAAGAACTGTAGATTGACCTACCGCACACAATGCACCTTGTGAAATTTTAGAATCAGGGTTTCCTTCTACTTTAATAGGTCTTCCTTCACGAGTTTTTACCATGACACCGCAACCTGCAGAACAACCTCCACAGGTAGAAGAATAGTAGTTAGCAACACCAGGAATCACGTCATCAGGCTTATTTACATACGGGATTGCTTTTTTGATGGGAGACTCATTACAAGCTACCAAAGTAGCCGCAGTAAGCCCAAACCCAAACAACTTAAGGAAGTCTCTACGATTTGTAGAAAAACCCAAATCATCATCAGCAGTATTCATCAAGTCGCCCTCCACCGAGCCGTCTCCTGGAGCGTTATTGTTGTTACTTGTAATTACGGAAGGTGTTTCCAACTCTTCTATGCCAGTCCAATATTTAGGCGTATTCATTTGTAGAATTAAAAATTAAGAATTAAAAATTAAGAATTAAGATTAAGAATTAGCTAAAAATGATATGAATGTATATACTCTTCCCTACTTTACGGCTTCTCTAAAACAAGAATATACCCATTATTAACTTTTAATTATTAATTCTTCATTTAATAGTGGCACTTTGCACAATCCAAACCACCCATTTGCTCTGGTGTAGGAGTCATAGATTTCTTAGCATCTTTTGGATCTGGGAATGAGTAAGTTGTCTTAGATTCTCTATGGCAATTTATACACCATCCCATAGAAAGTGGAGCGTGTTGGTAAACAACTTCCATTTCTTGAATAGGTCCATGACAAGTTTGACATTCAATAACTTTACCATCTTTATCATTTCCACCTACTGCAATATGCTGTGCATGATTAAAGTATGCATGGTCGGGAAGGTTATGAATACGAATCCACTCAACCGCTTTGTTAAAGCCGATAGCTTTAGCCGCAGCATACGCAGATTCTACATTTTTGATTTTTTTAGGATATTTAATCCCGGCTTCATCTGCAAGCCATTTTTTGAACACAGCAGCAACGGTATCAATAGGTGTATTATCTGCAAAATATTTATCTGCAATCGGATTCCATTTGGCAGACATATATATTTTAGAGATTTCTCCTTTTCCGTAGGTTGGACCTTCTTCGATTGCTTTGTGGCAATTCATACATACGTTTGTGGAAGGAATCCAAGCATTCTTAGATTTTGAAGCACCTGAATGGCAATATTGGCAGTTCACTTGATTGATACCTGCATGAAGTTTATGGTCAAATTTAATTGGTTGCTCTGGCATAAAGCCTTGATGCAAACTTACCCCTCTTGCTGCGCTGATTAGCTGAATAGTACCACCTACAACAACAGTGGCAACAATACAGGTGGTGACAAATTTGTTAGACAAGAAGTTTTTGAAAGTTTGCCAAACATCATCAGCACTCAAATCACGACTTTCATCTTTGGCACGCACCGAAGCAGCGAGTCCCGCAGCAGCAAACACAAGCATTACCGCAACACCTATCAACAAGCCTACTAATCCCAACAAAGAATAGTAAATTTGTGGGTCGTCGAGTGGATTTGTGGTCTCACCACTTGTTGGTGCTGCCGCAATAGCTACTTTAGGCTTGTAATCCTCTACATACGCCAAAACATCATCTATTTCAGGGTCTGTAAGAAAAGTGAAAACTGTCATAGCCGCTTTTCCATTTGCTTCATACACCGCAACCGCTTTTTTGTCGCCAGCCTTGATCAAAGCAGTGTTGTTTTTTATCCACTTATAAATCCACGTAGGGTCGTCTGCATACTTAGCTTTAGTCCCTTTTAATGCGGGACCTACAATCTTCCTATCAGGAGCGTGGCAAGAAGAGCAGTGTTGTTTAAATAGCGCTTCTCCTTTACCCACATCTGCAGCATGGACATTGGTCCAGCCTAGACATAGCACAAATAACAGTGCTGTAAGTGAAATTCGAATGGTTGTAATCATATATTTCATATTCAAAACAATGAGTTTATTTACTTGAGTCAACTAAATATTTCTTCAAAAGTTGGACGTAAAGAGACTATTTTTCGTATTTGGGTACAAAGTAATACCACTTATTAATAACTTCAAACAAAAATGTTAAAAATTATTAAATTTTCTTTAATATTTAGAATGATTCTAAATAAAAGTATCCTACTTGTACCAAAACTGGCACAAAGATAGGGAAAGTGTTGCAATAATTACTTGCATGAATATGTAGTTATCTATAAAAAATAGAATCTTCATTAGGAAAAACACTAATGAAGATTCTATTTGATAAACTTTATTTATGGGACTTGCGTACAGCACTTTTTTATTAAAATTAGACTTAAGAAGAAGAAGACTATTTTGAGAAAATAGGACATTTTCACAGCGGTTTTGCAGGATTTCCCACCATTTTATCATTTTCTTTTACCGATTGCAAAACGACTGCTCCTGGTGCAATATATGCCCCTTTGCCTATTTTTACGCCTGCAAAAATAATAGCTCCCATACCAATAAATACGTCATCTTCAATGATAACATTTCTACCTATTTTGACCCCCGCTTGCAGGGTACAAAAATCGCTAATCAAGCTATCAGAATCTATCAAGATTTGTCCTTGAAAACTATTATGATGCCCAACTTGACTATTGGAAAAAATAACCGTTTGAGGACCAAACAAATTGCCAAGCCCTACTTTTGTGTAAGGAGAAATAATAACATCAGGGTGCGCTAAATTGACAAGTTTTGCCTTTCTTTGACTCGCTTTTCGCCAATAATCTCTACGGCGAGTAATGTCCCTATCTACTACAATTATGTCAGGTTTTTCATTATCCAAAAACTTCTTCCCCTCCACACTATCTACCCGTAATACAACCGAAACATCGTTCAAATCTTTGAGCATATCCTCCTCATTATCAGACATAAAGCCATATACAATTACGTCTTGGGCATTTGCTATTTCAAGTGCGAGGCGTGCATCGGCATCTGTACCTATAATCACAAGCGGCGTTCCTTCTTGTGCAAAATTATGTTGTTCCACGATTTTTATACTGTTAAAATGAATAATTGTTTGGGTTTAATTTGATAGCGACATAAAGAATAGGTAGAGGGAAGTATAGACCTTAGCCTGTACTTTGCCTTGTACGGGCTAAAGCCCATACTCCCTAAAAAACGATGCCTATTTCTAATGTCGTTGCCAAAATCTCTCTCTCAGTTCGACAACGCTTACTATAAGAGATTTTACAAGTTAAGCCGCAGATTTCATCTCCAAACATCTGCGAGAAAACTAATAACTAATAGTAACCGCTTGAAACAACAAAAGTTGCCTCAAGCGGAGCAAAGGATAGTTCTCGTTTTATTTTATAAGATTGTTTTTCAAGGCTTTAATCACAGCTTCTGACTTAGAATTTACTTGCAATTTCTTATAAATTTTCTTGATATGAAAACGCACAGTATCTTCACTTACATAAATCGAGTCTGCAATCATTTTATAACTTTTTCCTTGACAAAGTTGTTCAAGTACTTCTTTTTCACGCCGAGTCAGTTCTGGCTCATCGGTTGCATGATGATTAAAAGACTTTACCACCATACGGGCAATGAGCGAACTCATCGGCGCACCGCCTTGACGTACCTCCTTGATAGCTTCTATCAATTTGGGCAGTGAGATATTTTTATCTAAGTAGCCACAAGCACCTGCTTTTAGCGATTGAAATACCAATTCATCTTCTGAGTAAGAAGTCAGCATAAGTACATCTAAATCTGGCAATTTATCTTTCAATAATCGCACGCACTCAATACCGTCCATACCGCCCGGAAATTTTATATCCATTAGCACAACATCTGGCAGATGAGAAGGAATCTCTGCAAGTGCCTTTTCAGTTGTGTCATAAACACCTGCTAGGTGGAAACCCTCTGCTGTTTCCATCATAATACGTAAGCCCTCACGTATGTCTCTATTGTCCTCTACAATTGCAACACCAATTGAATTTTCCATTTTTTTAAAATATGTTAGTGCTTATTTAAACGAATTTTGCCCTAATTTACTACTTATTACCATATAAATACAAAAAAGATACCTTTTTTTTTACGAACTACATTTTTTAGTAGTAATTTAAGCCTAAAAAGCCTTTTTTTTGCTCAAATGATGGAAATTAGCATCTCTCTATCACCACAGCATAGCCTTGTCCCAAGCCAATACACATAGCAACCAAAGCATAACGTTTTCCTGTTCTTTGCAACTGCAAAGCAGCCGTTTGAATGATACGTGTACCCGACATGCCAAGCGGATGTCCCAAGGCAATTGCACCACCATTTGGATTGATGCGAGCATCATCATCTTCCAAACCCAAATTGCGGGTACAAGCCAAGACTTGTGCTGCAAAGGCTTCGTTAAATTCGATAATGTCCATATCTCCTAAGGTCAAACCCACTTTTGCAAGGGCTTTTTTGGAGGCCTCCACAGGACCAATTCCCATAATTCTTGGCTCAACGCCTACAACACCACTCGAAACGATGCGTGCAATCGGCTTCAAATTATATTTTTTCACGCCTTCTTCTGATGCCAACAGCATAGCAGCAGCACCGTCATTCAAGCCCGAAGCATTGCCTGCGGTTACAGAACCTTCTTTTTTGAAAGCAGGTTTCAATTTTGCCAAACCTTCCAAAGTTGAGTTTCCCCTAATAAATTCATCTTGTGAAAATAAAACAGGTTCTCCTTTTTTCTGTGGAATGGGAACAGCACAAATTTCTTGCGCAAAAATCCCTGCATTTTGTGCAGCAGCAGCTTTGAGTTGCGAGTTGAGGGCAAAAGCATCTTGGTCTTGACGAGAAATAGCATATTTT